>DASZKL010000076.1:0-14251 GCA_035947015.1 Rubrobacteraceae bacterium | reverse complement strand
ACACCAGCAATCACACCAGTCTAGGGAGGGGAGCCATTCGAGGCTACCTAAGAAGGCCTCTCGGAGACGCATTCCAACGGTTCTCGAGCACTTCCCACTCAGTCTGGGGCCGCGTGGTCCCGGATATCCCTGCCTTCTGCCGCGAACTGGTCGCCGCGCTCGCCGAACAGTAAGGTCTCGAAGGAAAACTCCAGAGCACCTAAGACCGCAGCCTCGGGCTATTTCAGCCTTGTGAAAACCTTCTGCTCGGGAAAGGCATCCACCCGGGGCCATGCCTGCGTAAGAACGCTCGCGAAGTTCGGCATCGGGTGAGGCGAGTGACGTCTCGCCACGAAAGGAGGAAGGTGAGGCGAGTAACTTTGCTGGTCACTGCGATAGGAGTAGCAATGCTACTGGCAGCTGGGGTGGCCCTGGCAGCGACCTTCGCTGGCACCCCAAACCCTGACACCTTCGTCGGTACCCCTGGTCCCGACGACATTCGAGGCCGCGGCGGCGACGACACCCTCTCGGGCGCAGGAGGTATAGACCGCGTTCGCGGTGACGGGGGAAACGACACTGTGTCTGGCGGCCCAGGTGGAATCCCTGATCGACGCGAGAGGGTAGAGGGCGACGGCGGCAACGACACAGTATCCGGCGACGAGGGCGCCGACGAGGTTAGGGGAGGCCTAGGCAACGACCGCATGTTCGGCAGGGATGGCGCAGACTTCATACGTGCCGACGACGCTGGCAACGACGAGGTTAGCGCCGACGTCGGCGATGATGTGATCGAGGCGCACGATGACGCGGGCACAGACACCATTACCTGCGGCGATGGCACCGATACGGTGGACTTCGATGCGGGGGTCGACGTGGTGGCAGCCGACTGCGAGATAAGGGACCCGCACTAGTGGGCTCCCCGGTGAGGATCTAGAAGCCCTCGGAACAAACCAGCGGAGCACCGCGCAGTCGAGCGGTGCCCCGGTAGTTCTTCGAGCGCGGGTCTATTAGATGGAACAAGGGAGAAAGCAAATTCTTAGGGTAGTTGTGGTGGATGGCCATCCCGTGACACGCGAGGGGCAAAGGGCCGTTCTTAGCGCAGAGGGAGACATGCAGATCGTGGGCGAGGCCGGCACAGGTGAGGAAGCCCTCCGCCTCGTGACTGAGGCGGCGCCGGATCTGGTGGTTCTCGATTTCAACCTGGCCGGAAAGCCCAACGCGATCGACCTCTGCCGGCAGATAAAGGCCCTTCCCGCCGCTCCCTACATCCTCATCTTCACTGCATACAACCTTGCAGAAGATGTGCCGTCTCGCTCTCTAAGAGAGGCGAACGGCTACCTCCACAAATGTAGTGACAGAGAGGAGCTTCTCGACACCGTGAGACGTGTCGCCACCGGGGAGAAGGTCTGGGAGGCAGGGGAAGGTTCCGGAGAGCGGGGGGCCGTAATCCACGCGGCCCTGGAGGACGCCCGCCTGACCCGTAGAGAGTTGGAGGTGCTGGCGATGAAGCTCCGCCGTCGCACCAACGCCGAGATAGCCAACGCGCTACACATAAGCCTCAACACCGTAAAGCACCACGTGACCAGCATCTACAAGAAGCTCGAGAAGAGCCGCAAAGACCTTCTCCGGGTTTAGCCTCAGGCGCTGTGGTCCGGGACCAAAAATGGCACCTTTCGGACGATGCCAGCCCCGCTTGTGTATGCCAGCATATCCAATGATAAGGAGTATCGCCAAGAGTTTGGGGAAGGTAAGAGTATGGTAATGGATGTTCTGGGAATAGGTGGGAAGCGAGCAGTTCTCTTGCTCGCGGCAGTGGTTGCTGTTCTGTTTGCAGCCATCAGCATGATGCCGGGAGAGCCGGACGCCCAGACTGCCGCTACCAACGGCAAGATCGTCTACTCTGGCTATGACACGGAAACAAACCGGACCCACATCTACACGATGAACCCCGACGGCACCGGGGTGACCAACATCACCGCAGCCCACACCGACCCCAACTGGTCCCCACGCATCTTCTACGGCGATGGCCCCGAGTGGTCTCCTGATGGCACCAAGATCTCTGCTTCCGGCTCTTCGGTGAGCGATGCCGGCAACTGCTGCTCGCGCAACGTCTACGTCATGAACGCCGACGGCACTAACGTCCAGCGTCTCACCAATACGCCCTCCACCACCGAGGGCGAGGACTACGAGCCGACGTGGGCGCCAGACGGCTCCTGGCTAGCATTCACCAGCACCCGCAGCGAAAGCCCCCGCGACCCGGAGGACCCCATCAACGACTCCGACGATCGCGAGATCTACCGCATGGACGCCGATGGCACCGACGAGACCCAGCTTACCGCCACTCCCTCCGTAAACACCGACGAGCAGCCCTCCATCTCCCCCGACGGCACCAAGATCGCCTTCGCCAGCAACCGGCACTACAAGTTCTTCGGAGATCGAGAGAACGCCGACCTGCTCGACATCTACATTATGAACGCCGACGGCACAGGGGAGCCTAGGCGCCTCACCTTCGACGCTGCCGACACATATCCGCTGGAAACCCAGAGCCAGGACCCTGCATGGTCTCCTGACGGTACCCGGATCGCCTATGAGAGCACCAGGGGTTTCGAAGGCAAAGGCGAGATCTTCGTGATGAACGCCGACGGTAGCGGAAAACCTATCAATGTTAGCAACGATCCCTCCTGGGATACTGATCCCGCGTGGTCTCCGGATGGCACCCAGATCACCTTCACCAGCGAACGAGCCGGGCAGAGGGACATATGGGCCGTGGACGCGCCGCCGGTATCCTCTGCGACGACCCCAGCTGCGGCACTTTTGCCCCTGTCGCTGGGCGCCGATACGGCGCTGGCGGCCTCCGAGCCCCGCAATCTTACGCTTGGTACTGGAGTCCAGGCCCACAACCCCGACTGGGGGACGGCACCCCTATCTGGGACGAATGCCTGCACGATCCAGGGCACTGCATCAGCGGAGACCATCGTCGGTACCTCGGGTGCCGATGTGATCTGCGCTGGAGGCGGCAACGACACCGTTAAGGGCCTCGGAGGTAAAGACATCCTCAAGGGTCAGGGCGGGAATGACACCCTCCTCGGCGGGGTGGGCGACGACGCCCTCGACGGGGAGACCGGGACCGACACCGCTTCGTACTCGGCTTCCCTTAGCGCGGTGATCGCCTCGCTGGCCACCAACCGTTCAACCGGCGAGGGGTCCGACACCTTCGCAGGGGTGGAGAACCTCCTGGGTTCCTCCAAGGCCGATACGCTCACCGGCTCGGGAGCCAACAACACGCTTACGGGCGGCGGGGGCGCCGACACCGAGCGCGGGGGCGCGGGCAGCGACAAGGTGGTGGGTAGCGGCGGGGCCGACGTCCTCTACGGGGAGGGCGGTGCGGATGCGGTCAACTCAAAGGACGCTGTGAACGGTAACGACTCTTTGGACGGTGGAGCCGGCACCGATACGAAGGTGAGCGATACTACCGAGAAGTCCATAGTCGGCATTCCTTAAGCCCTACAAAGCCACGATCGAGGTCCCCACGTGAAGCCGGCCACGTGGGTCGAAGCTAGGCTTGCTAGAATAGCTTTGTTATGAGGAGCGTTACCGCCGTGGGGCTCGGGGTGATGATCGCGCTCGCTATCGGGCTCCTGTTGGTCTTCGGGATACTCGCACCGGTATTCACGAGGTTCTTCGGGCTCGAGCTCGCCGGGTCCACGGCGGTCCCTATCACGCTGATGGTCTTCGCAGATGCCTTCGCCTTCTACTTCGGTGGGATGGCGGCGAGCTACCGCGCCCCCGCGCGGCGCCGGTTGCACGGCACCCTCGTCGCCCCTGTTGCCTTCGCGATCTCCCCTGCGATCAACGTGGTCACCGGGGAGGATCTCTTCCCGGGTCTGGACACCGCGGGAGCCGTCTTGCTGGCCGCCGTCTTCCTCGCCGTCTCCTTCGGGGCCGCATACATCGGGGCCCGGCGGGGGGAGGCTCTCTATGCCTACAACCAGAAGTTGCCCCCACATCACCGCTAGGAATTCGAGCTTCTAGCGGGCCTGGACGCCGAGCATCAAACGTCCCTGGGCGTCCATGCGGGCGTTCGGCTGCCTGTAGGGGGCCTCGATCTCCGCTGGATCGTCACCGGTACCGGTCAGGTACACCCTCGGCTCCTCTACGCCCTCCGTAGGATCTGAGACGTAGCGCCGCCAGGCCATATCCCCCCAGACGAACGTCAAGACAGGCTTGCCCGGGGGATCGCCGGCCAACCCGGCGTGGACGCGCGGGAGGCCGAGCGCCTTGGAGATCGACGCGACGGCGCGGGCGTGTTCGCTGGTATTGAACAGAGCGAGGCCGTCCCTCAGGCGGCGTTCGGGCTCAGAGAGGCGCCTGAGGCTATCCAGGGCCTTCTCCAGCTCCTCGGCGTTGTGGCGGCTCTCCTCTTGAGCTTCCTGCAGCCGCGCCTCGAGGTCGTTTATCCTCTCCTCGGCGAGAACCCTCTCCGCATCCAGTTCCTCGAGGCGGCCCTCCGGCTCGCTCGTCGTCTCCTGTGTCTCACTCGAGGACCCGTCTCCCACGCGGGGATCCCCGCTCCCGGCTCGTAGGCCGGCGAGCTCGCTCTCAAGCTCGCGCCGCAGCGCCTCGGATTCCTCGAGGGCCTCTTCGAGTCCCGTGATGCGGCCCTCCAACTCGGAGATCTCCTCCCCGAAGCGCTTCACCACGCGCTCGAGGTCTTCCTCGGCGGTTATCTTCTGCGCGAGCCTTGCGGCCTCGAGCTCCTCCAGGCGGGCGGTGTAGGCGCGGAGTTCGGTGTCGCGCTGGATCCTGGCCTTCTCCAGCCGCTCTTCGAGCGCCCAGGTCTCCAGCTTCCGGCGCTCATCCTCTGCAGCGAGACGCTCCTCGTACTCGCGCCGGAGGCGGGCGAGCTCCTCGGCGTGACGGGCCCGCAACGCCCGGTTATCCGCCTCCCTCTGAGCCTTGAGGGAGGCGATCCGGCGCTCAGCTGCCTCGTTCGTCTCGGAGAGCTTGGCAGCCTGTGCCCGCCGCAGCTCGCGGTCCCTCGTCTCGGCGAGCGCCTTGACGTCCCGCAGCTCCTTCTTGCGCAGCTCCTCGGCCTCCCGGGACCGCTGCTCCATCTGCTCTCGCAGGGACTCAATCTCCGCCTGCTGGGTATCGATCACCGCCTGGTAGTCCTCGCGGAGCTCTAGCTCGCGGCCGGTCGCGGCGTTCCTCAGCGCCTGCACCGCCGCCTCGTGCCTCTCGCTGGCCTCACGTTGCTGTTCGGTGAACCGCCGCTCGAATTCCTCCTTGAGCTGTTGCTCGAACTCCACCTTTCGCTCGTCCACCTCGAGGCGCAGGGTCTCGAGCTCGGCCTCGTGACGCTCCTCCTGCTCCCGGTACCCATCGCGCAGTTTCTCTTCCCACTGCTCCCAGGAGGTCTTGAGCGCCTCCATCTCGGCCTTGTGGCGTTGCTCCAGGGCCTCCCGTTCCCGTCGGAACTCCTCCTTCAGGCTGGCCACCCGCTCTTCGGAGGAGGCGGCCTCCACATCGGCTCGGCGTTGGTCTTCGAGCTGGCGGCGCAATTCGGCGATCTCGTCGGTATGCTCGTTGCGCAGCCTGGTCTGCTCCTTGGAGTGCCAGGTCTTGAGCACGTCGATCTCGGCCCTGAGATCCTCGACCATCTTCTCGGCTTCGCCGCGGGCGCTGTCCTTCTCTTCCAGAGCGCGTCCCCGGGCAGAGACTTCCTCCTGCGCCGCCCTGAGGGCAACGCTCGCCTGCTCGAGGTCGCGGCGGAGGTTGGCGACCTCCTCTTCGAGGCTCTCGATGAGCGCGCCCGCCGCCTCCATTCCTCTGGCGAGCTCTTCGGCCGGGTCTCTGGGCAGGCCGGTCATCGCCACGCCTTAGTTGGTCTCCGTATCTTCACCCCGATACCTGCATCCTTGCTAGAAACAAACCTAGTCTAGAGTAAACGTTGACGCGCTGCGGGTAAAGAGTCAAAGCCGTTCTCGGAGGTGAGCTGGCGAGCCCGTAAGATGCCCTGAGATCCCCGCGACTCGGGTACTTAATCCCTTGCGTAAGTACCTGGGCGGAGCTGTCCCGTCCGTTGGCTCCTTACGAGTTCCTCGTATCCCGCTTCATCCCACTGCTCTGCAGGATGGACAGAGGCCCTCGACGACTATCGTCGTGCGGGTCACCTCGTAGGGAGTGTTGCTGCGGATGCGTTTCTCGAGCTCCCCGAGCTCGACGCTTGGTATCTCCGAGACCTCTCCGCATCTCGCGCACCGGATGTCCAGGTGTGGCTGGACGTTCAGGTCGTAGCGTGTGGGTGACTCCGACCAGTGCTTGGAGTCGACTACCCCGATCTCCTCAAGGACCGAGAGGGCCTGATAGACGGTCCCCAAAGCAACCCGCGGGTTCTTTTTCTTGACGATCAGGTAGATGTCCTCAGCCGAAGGGTGGCCGTTCGCCTCCTCCAGAGCCTCGAGCACGGCCCGACGTTGGGAGGTCAGGGTGTAGCCTGACCTGCGGAACTGCTCGCGGATGTCCTGCTCCAGCGTGCCTGCCATCCCTCGTTGTGGACTCTGATCAGTAACCATTCCTATTCCGGAGTTTATCACACAGCATCTTTCGTGCGGCGGTGTAACATAACCCTGGTATGTCGCTCATTATCGACGCCCTGGTCAACCTCTGGCGCCTCTTGCGCAACGCGTACGTACGCCTCCTCAGGCGCCCGCCTGATTACGTCTGGATCGAGGTGAGCGGGCCTCTGCCCGAGTTCGAGTCCAGGATGAGTTTTCTCCAGCGGCGCCTGCGCCCTGGCCCTACGGGTCCGAGCCTGGAGAAGATCCGGGAGCAACTACGCCGGATCTCCGCCGACGGTCGCCCTCGAGGGGTCGTGCTGCGCGTACGCAACCTAGGCGCCGGATGGGCGGCGCTCGAGGAAGTGCGCCGGGAGCTACTAGGTTACCGGGAACGCGGTGGCAGGGTCGTCGCCTACCTCATGGAGGCCGACAGCCGATCCTACTACCTCGCGTGCGCCGCGGATGAGATCCTGGCGACCCCGCTGACGACGATCGGTGTGATAGGGCTCCGCGCGCAGGTCAACTTTTTGAGGGATGCCCTGAACCGCGTCGGGGTCGAGGCCGAGGTCGTGGCCGTCTCGCCGTACAAGTCCGCCGGCGAGACATTCGTCCGCAACGATTTCTCGAAGGAGTCTCGTGAGCAGGCCGAGCGGCTACTTGATCGCCGCTACGAGGAACTCGTCGGTGCTATTGCGGAAGCGAGGCAGATCACGCCTCAGCAGGCAAGGGGGAGGGTAGATCGGGCCCCATACGCCGCGCCGGAGGCGCTTGATCTGGGGCTGCTCGATGGGGTGTGCTACGAGGACGAGCTATCGGATAGGCTCGGGGCGGAGGACGAACGGGCCGGCCTTGCGGAGTGGAGCGTGGCCCACAAGTCGCTGCGCGTGCCGTATCGGAGGACCCTGCGAAGGCGGGTCGGGCTCGTGAGCCTCTCCGGCGCGATAGTGCGGGGGAAGAACCGCAAGCTCCCTGTTCCGCTGCCGCTCATCGGCGGTGAGCAGGCTGGGAGCGAATCCATCGTCGCGGCCCTGCGGCTGGCCGAGAGAAACAGGCGCGTGGCGGCGATACTCTTCCACGTCGACTCGCCCGGCGGCGACGCGTTCGCGTCGGATCTGATCTGGCGCGAGGTCGAGCGTATCCGCGCCAAGAAACCCGTTGTCGTCCTTATGGGCGACGTGGCGGCTTCGGGCGGCTACTACGTCTCTGCGGCGGCGAATCACATCGTCGCCAGGCGCAATACCATCACCGGTTCCATCGGGGTCCTATCCATCCGCCCCGTGGCCGAAAATCTCTACGAGAAGCTCGGCGTCAACCCCGTCGCCCTGGAGCGCGGCGCCCGGGCCGGGATTCTAGACGTTAGCCGCCGCCCGCAGCCGTACGAGTTGGCGGTCCTGAAGGGGCAGATCGGCTTCATCTACGACGAGTTCAAGGACCGCGTCTCGCGCGGCCGGGGCATGGTAGCGAACGACCTCGAAGGCATCGCAGGTGGCCGGGTCTGGACCGGCGCCGAGGCGTTCGAGCTCGGCCTGACGGACGAGGTCGGTGGTTTCAGGGAAGCGCTGGGCAAGGCCCGAGAGCTCGGCAAGATAGAGCAGGAGGCGCAGGGGATACTGCTCAAGATCCCCCCGCCCCGGAGCGGCCGTCCCGCGCCAGGAGATGCGGCGCGCGAGATGATCGATGGGCTGAGGCAGGCGGTCGTTGAAATCCTCACGCCGGGGGCCTGGGCCGTCGCGCCGTATGAGATCCGCGCGGACTGATACTATCCCTTTCGTGCGCTTTGGCCGTTCCGTGGAGAGGGTTCGCGCTTGAGCACTGCGCCTAGAAAAAATGTAGACCGGCGGGCTATGTCCGTCCTGTCTGCCGGGCACCTGTTCACGGATCTCAACCAGGGTGCTGTGGCGGCGTTGTTGCCGTTCCTGGTCTCGGAGCGGAATATCACCCTGGCCGCGGCCGGGGCCCTGATACTGGCCTCGACCGTCAGCTCCTCGGTGGTGCAGCCGCTCTTCGGCATCTTCTCAGACAACCGCCCGATGTCGGCCCTCATGCCGCTCGGCGTGCTGCTCGCGGGGGTGGGGATGTCGCTCGCCGGCGTCGCCCCGAGCTACCCTCTGATCTTCCTCTGCGTCGTCCTGAGCGGGATCGGGGTCGCCGCCTTTCACCCGGAGGCAGCCCGATTTGCCAACTACGTCTCGGGTTCCCGGAGGGCCAAAGGGATGAGCTTCTTCTCCGTCGGCGGCAATGCTGGCATGGCCCTTGGCCCGGTACTCGTCACCCCGCTCGTCCTGATCTTCGGTCTCCCTGGCGCTCTACTCCTCGCGCTCCCGGCTACGATCATGGCCGCCGTCCTCTTCTATGAGATCCCGCGCATGCTCGGTTTCAAGCCTGAGGCGGTCGAGAAGGAGGAAGGGGAGCAGGCCGAGGCGCCGGAGCATTGGGGCCCCTTCGTGCGCATGATCGGGGTCGTTGTGGTGCGGTCCTTCGTATACTTCGGGCTCGTCGCCTTCGTCGCGTCGTACTACGAGCGCGTGCTCGACGTGTCGCCCGCCCTCGGGAACGCGGCCCTCGCGGTTATGCTCTTCGCCGGGGCGGTGGGTACCCTCGTCATGGGTCCCCTCGCCGATCGGTTCGGGCGGCGCACGGTCGTCGGCGTATCCATGCTCCTTCTGCCGCCGCTCATCTTCTGCTTTACCCTCTCGGGTCCGCTCTTGGGGATGGTTCTGCTCGCGCTCGTCGGCGCTCTCACCGTGGGGACCTTCGGCGTCACCGTGGTTATGGGGCAGGAGTTCCTCCCCGGTCGCATAGGGCTCGCCGCCGGCATCACTATGGGCCTCTCTATCGGTCTCGGCGGGGTCGGTGCACCTCTGCTCGGCTTTATCGCCGACAGAGCTGGCCTCTCTACCACGATGCTGGTCATAGCGGCCCTGCCTGTGCTCGGAGTGCTGCTCGCGCTCACCCTGCCCCGCAGGGCACCGGCTTCTCCCTGAACCTGGGAAAGAGCAGCCGCGGCTCGTGTGATCGAAACCCCATTCGCGTTTTGCGCCTCGGGTACCATAGTGCGGATGAGAACGGCTTCTAACGAAGGGGCCCCGTGAGGGCTTTTCACCACCTCGGCGTCTTCACCTACCGTTTCCGGTGGGTGATCCTGTTGCTGTGGGGAGTGATCCTGATAGCGAGTTCCTTCTTCGCCCCGGATCTCTCGGGGAAGCTCAAGGGCGGGGGTTTCGAGGGCTCGAACTCGGAGGCCGAGAGGGTGCAGGATGTCATGTCCGAGGAGTTCGGCGTCTCCCCGGCCGCCCTGATCGTGGTCTTCGTGGACGAGGGTCGCTCAGCCCGCGGCAAGAAGTTCCAGAGCGCCCAGGAGCAGGCCCTCTCCGGAGTGCGCAAGCTCCCCGAAGTCCGCCGCGTGACCACCTACGCCGACACTCAGGACCCGCGCTTCGTCTCCGAGGACGGGAAGAAGGCCTATGCGGTGATCTCGTTCAACACATCCATAGACGAGACCCGCAACCTCGTAGACGAAGTTCGCAAACGGGTACGCTCCGACGACCTCGAGACCTACGTCACAGGGGCTCCCGCCGTCTACCAGGATCTCGAGGAGGCGAGCAACGAGGATATAAAGCAGGCCGAGAAATACGCCTTCCCGTTCGCGCTTCTCATCCTGGTTATCGCCTTCGGGACGGTGGTCGCCGCCGGGGTGCCGATCTTGATCGGGGGTGTGAGCGTGCTGACGACCCTCGCCGCGCTGTACTTCGTCGCCGACTCCTACGACATGTCCGTCTTCGTGCTGACCCTCTCGACGATGCTGGGATTGGGCCTGGGGATTGATTACGCCCTTTTCTTCGTGAGCCGCTTCAGGGAGGAGCTCGAGAGCTACCAGGTCTCAGAGGCGATCCCCCGCACGGTCGCGACCGCCGGACGGTCCATCTTCTTCTCCGGAACAGCCGTCCTGATCGGGCTCTCCGGTCTGCTCTTCTTCCCGTTCATGTTCATGCGCTCGATAGGGGTTGCGGGCGTAATGGTCGTCTTCGTCTCGGTCTCTGCGGCGCTTACCCTCCTGCCGGCATCCCTCGGTGTGCTCGGACACAGGGTGAACTGGCTCCCCGTGCGGCGTCGTCGTACCACGCCGGGGGCTGGCCTCTGGAGTCGGAGCGCGGTGGTGGTAATGCGCCACCCCATCGTTGTGATCCTGCTAGTCGCCGTTCTGCTAGCTGCGCTGCTCTACCCCGTGTCCCACATGAAGGTGGGCATCCCGGAGGCCAGCGTCCTGCCGAAGGAGTACGAGTCGCGCGCCGGGGACGACATCCTGAAAAACAACTTCGAGTATGCCGCCCTCAATCCTATGGAGATAGTCGCCACCCTCCCTGAGGATCCTCTGAGCCCCGAAGGGCTCGCGGACATCAAGAGGCTGGGCGAGCGCGTGGGCAAGACCGGTGAGATCTCCCGCGTCGAGAGCGTCTATACGGTAGGAGAAGAGGCGGCGCGAAGGTATGCCGAGCGCGTCACCGAAGCCCGCGAGGAGGCCGAAGCAGAGACAGACCGCCGGGTCGATGAAGCTGTAGAGCAACGGCTCGACGCCCTGAGAGCGCAGTACGGCGACGTCCCGCCCGGAGCGGAGCGGCAAATCCGGGCGGAGGCCGAGCGGCGTGCCGCCGAGGAGCTCGATAGCAAGGTCCCGAAGCTACCAGAGGGTGTGTCGGCAGACGGCGAGATCACACCTCAGGGCGTATCCAACTTCCTCAAGCTCCCGGTGGCCCGCGACTCCGAGGAGATCCAGGACTCCATTGCCTCCTTCGTTGCGGGAAACAGGACGTTGCTCCAGGCGGTCACCAAGTCAAACCCCTACAGCGAGACAGCCCACGCCGCCGTAGACGAGGTGCGCGCGGTAGAGGCGCCCGAGGGGGTGAGCTTCCTTGTTGGCGGCCTCTCCGCCGGGCAGAAGGACTTCATCGTGAGCCTCTACGGCAAGGCGCCCTACGCCGCCGCCTTCGTCCTGGTAGTAACCTACCTGATACTCCTCGCCACCTTCCGCTCCGTCTTTATCCCACTCAAGGCGGTAGTCGTAAATATCCTGAGCCTGACGGCGAGCTTCGGAGCGATGGTCTTCGTCTTCCAGGACGGCAACCTCTCGGGCCTGCTCAACTTCACGCCTCTTGGTTTCGTGGACGCGACGCTCCCCATCCTGATGTTCTGCACGATCTTCGGGGTGTCGATGGACTACGAGGTCTTTCTGCTCTCCCGCATAAGGGAGGCCTACGAGAACGGAGATTCGAACACCGCGAGCGTCGCCAAGGGGCTCGTTGCGACCGCCGGCATCATCACCTCCGCGGCGGCGATCATCATAATCGTGACCGGGGCCTTCGCTTTCACCGGAATCATTTTGACCAAGGCCGTCGGGCTCGGCCTGGCAGTGGCCGTCTTCGTGGATGCGACGATCATCCGGGTCCTTCTAGTACCTGCCACCATGCGCATACTGGGCGACTGGAACTGGTGGCCCGGCGGCCGCAAGACTACGTTCAGCCCCGCCTCGAAGAAGTCCGCCGGTACCTGACGATCACCAAGTCTGGCTGCAGAATTTCGAGAGCCTGCTCCGCAGCATCTAGCAGGGACACAATTGATCGTCCACGATCACCGCTTCTGAGAACTCCGAGGTGTTGCCAACAGGATCCGTAGCCGTTGCCCATTGCCCCACTGGCACCCTCTGGGTAGCAGTGAAGGTGAAGTTGGCGGTGCTGAATAGCTCGCTCCGACGACGAACCCTGAACATAAGATCAATTCTTGATCCTGGTAGGACGCGAGGATACACTATCTGCATGGTCGAGTTCGAGCGGATACTCAGGGATCGGGGCTACCGGCTCACGAATCAGCGGCGGGTAATCGTACGCGAGCTAGAGGGGGAGCGGCACCTCTCGGCGGAGGAGATCTACGACCGGGTAAAGGGAGCTCACCCGGAGATCGGGCTCTCGACGGTCTACAGGACGCTGGATCTCCTGCACGAGCTTGGCATCGTGCGCAAGGATGACTTCGGGGAGGGGTACTCGCGCTACGAGCTCTCCACCGAGCGGGTGCACCACCACGCCCGCTGCCGGGAGTGCGGCGCCCTCATAGAGTTCAACGAGGAGCTCATGGAGTACCTCGCGCTCCAGGTCGAGCGCGAGACGGGCTTCGTCTCGGAGTGGCATGAGATCACACTCCACGGTCGCTGCGCGAGCTGCGCGGCTTCCTAGACGCCGAGCCTGAAGCCGTCCACGGCTACCATCACCTCGCCGTCGTACCAACGACCGACCTCCGACGGTAGATCCAGGGCGTCCGCCGTAGGATAGATGTGGGTTAGCACCACCCGCCCGACGCCGGCCTCTGCGGCGATCCGGGCGGCGCTGCTCGGCGTCAGGTGTCCAGGCACGGGGCTATCGTCGGGGAAGGAGCACTCGACGAGCAGGGTGTGAGCGCCGCGGGCGAGCTCCACGACCGACCCGCTGTATTCGGTGTCGCCGGTGTAGACGAAGGCACCGCTCTCGGTCTCTAAGCGATAGGCGATGCTCTCCGGACGGTGCTCCGCAGGGGCCCAGGATAGCCGGCAGCCGGGCAGGTCGATAGGGGAGGGGCACTCGTGGGGCAGCTCGGAGACCTCTGTAGGGTAGTCCCCGACCATCCACGCTCCCCACGCGCTGGTCACCGAGTCCCAGAAACCCCGGAAGGGCTCTGGCCCCGTCAGGTAGAGGGGACGGGTTCGCTCCTCTTCCGCGCCGTACTTGATGGAGAAGAGCAGGGGGACCACGTCCACGGTGTGGTCGGGGTGGAAGTGGGTGAAGAAGATGCGGTCCACCGCGAACGGGTCGAGACCGGCGTAGAGCATGCCGCGCACCGCACCCGCGCCGAGATCGAAGACGAGCGTCTCCCCGCCGGCCTCGACCACGATGCAGCTCTGTCTTCGCTCCAGGCGCGGCACAACCGTTCCAGAACCTACGACCGTGATCTCCACGAGTCCCTCCCTTTGGACCTTGGTTTTAGGGTTCAGGTTTTCTTGCTGATGCCTGAAGCCTGTGGCCTGAAGCCTCTTGTCTAAACGCCCACGCGAGCCCGGCGACGCCGAGAAGGGCGCCCCCGATCACGTCCGATGTCCAGTGCACCCCGAGGTAGACCCGGCTCGCGGCCAACCCGAGGAGAAGCACCAGAACCGTCGTCCGCAAGAGCCTGTTGGGCCAGATGAGGAAGACAGTCCCGAACACGATGACGGCCCGGAGCATGTGCCCGCTAGGATACGGATAAGGGTAGTACATGTCCAGCAGCGGCGATGGGTCGGCCGAGCGCGCGGCCCCCTCCGGCACCGGAGCCTGCGGTAACCACGTCTTCATCGCCAGCTCCACCAACCCTGTGGCCAGAAACGCCGCGAAAATGCGGCTAGCAAGTGAGCGCCGACCGGTGAAGAACAGCCCCGCGCAAAGCACGAGCAACGCCACCCCGGAGTACTCTGCCGTGCCGGGGAGGGAGAGGACCACCCCCACCGCGTCGAGACCCTCGGAGGCTAGACTCTGGCTCGCGCGGAGTACCCAAGCATCGACAGGATAGAGCAGGCGGGTGGCGACGACCGCGGAGAAGAGGACGAAGGCCGCGAAGGAGATCCAGATTACGGAGTCAGCCCTTCTGTACACGCTTGTAGAGACTAGCAGAGCGACGGCTATCGGGCATGGAAAAGGGCCGGGCTAGATGGCCCGGCC
>DASZKL010000075.1:0-4483 GCA_035947015.1 Rubrobacteraceae bacterium | reverse complement strand
CTCTATCCAGGGGTGCTCGTCGGGGGGCACGGCCTGGCTCGTGAGCTGGCCGCCGATCCAGTCGGTCTCCTCTGTGAGGATCACCTGTTTGCCCATCCGGGCGGCGGCGATCGCCGCGGCGACCCCCCCGGTGCTACCCCCTATGACGATCACGTCCGCCTCGAGCTCTCTCACCACAGACCTCTCCCCTTGTCCGGGTTTCGGTCTTTATCTTATCGAGAGTCCGAGTCGTTCTCTCGTCCGCCTCCTGGCGCCGCCTCTGCCGGTAGCCATAGGCTGCGTTGCGTACCTAATCTTCATCTTCGGGGCTCGACCCCAGGGCGCCAGCTACCGTGGCCAGAGGGGTCGCCATCCAGGCCAGGGTCAGGTAGTCGCCGAGTCCGATCGGGTGCTTGATGGTAGATTGGAAGCAGGCGCTGGGTACGAAGACCCATGCCGCCAGGAAGACGAGGGCTAACAGCACCGCGTTAGCTAGCAGCTCCGCCACCGTTATGGTCAGCGCGGTCACGCCGTTGTAGAGCGCCAGGGCTGAAAGACCGTCCGCACGCAGCCGTCTCTCTTGTTCTTGAAGTAGTCGTAGCCCTTGGCGCCCTCGTCGAGGGACATAGGGTGGCTAGTTCCTGAGGCGGCGAGTGCGCACACATGGGTTCGCGAGATCCCGCGTATACTGCTTCGAAGCGATCCGATGGTGGAGACCGGTGAAGCAAAGGAATGAGCATAGCGACAAAGCTGCTTCGGTGCGTGCTCGACCCACCCCTATACGGCTCTCCAAGCGGACCCGGAACGTGCTCCTCGTGCTCGGGTTCGTCGCCCTGGTGTTGCTCATGCGGGCGGCTCCGACAGTTCCGATCGTGTTGCTTGGCGGTTTCGCCCTGGCGATGCCCCTCTCCTTCCCGGTAAGGTGGCTTTCGCACATGATGCCCCGCGGGCTTGCGATACTGGTCTCCTTCCTGATCTTGATCGGGCTCGGGGTCCTGGCCCTTCTCGTCCTCGTGCCGATCCTTATAGAGCAGCTGACCTCCTTGATAACAGCCGCCCCCGATGTTCTTCGTGGTGCCAGGAAAACGCTGGTCGGCATGCTCGATCCGCTCTCGGAGCTCGGGCTCTTGCAGGAAACCCCCGACCAGTTCATGGCTGGTCTCGGGAAGGATCTGGTGAACCTCGCCCGCAACGCAGCCCAGCAGGCTCTGGGCAGCCTCGTCCGTTTTGTCTCTGTGACTTTCGAGGTGGCGCTCTCGCTCTTCGGGGTGCTCTTCGTCGCCGTCTACTTGCTTGCGAACGTGCGCAAGATCAAGGCCACGTTCCTGATAACCGCTCCGAGGAGCTACAGGCGGGACGCAGGTGAACTCTGGAACGCCTTCGCCTTTACGCTCTCACGCTACCTTAGCGGGCTAGCGCTTGACATGGTCATACAGGGTGCCCTTTCGGCCGCAGGTCTCTTCCTCCTCGGCGTGCCCTACGCGCTGCTGCTGGGAGCGTGGGTCTCGCTCACGGCCATAATCCCCTACCTGGGGGCTTGGCTCGGAGCCATTCCCGCGGTGATAGTGGCGTTCACGGTCTCGCCTACCACCGCGCTGCTGACCGCTCTCCTCTACCTGGTGCTACAGCAGCTCGAAGGCAACTTCCTGCAGCCCAAGATACAGGGAACGGCCCTCAACATGCCCTCGATCCTCATCTTCCTGGCCGTGATCTCGGGTGGGGAGATAGCCGGTCTTCTGGGCGTGATCTTCGCCGTGCCCGCCCTCGCGGTGCTCAAGGTCCTCTTCGACTTCTTCCGCGCCCGATTCCAGACCGAGGAGTGAGGTGCGGGTGGTGGGCGACAGAATGGGGCAAATAGGGTGTACCAATCGATCGAGAGAATTCGGAGCTACGGGTAGGAGGTCTCGGTCACGGGTGTGACGATCCGCTCGTGAACGACCTACCGGCTGACACACCATAAAGATGAAATTCCCTGAAGGTCGCCCTTCGTTTCGGTCGCTGGCATCATACCCACGGTAGCAGGAATGGTGCCTGCATGGATTAAGTGGTTCGCCGAGGAGGGCATTGGTGTCCGCACAAGAAAACGAGGCTCTCGTCCGCCGGTACTTCGAGGAGGCGTGGGATAAGGGCGATGAGTCCGCCGTGGACGAATTCATGTCCGTTGACTATGTAGACCACACCGTTCCTCCCGACTCGGGGCTGGGGCGCGACAGCCTCAAGCATTTCATCATCATGTTCCATGAGGCCTTCCCCGACGTGAAGTGCACTCTCCATGACATCTTGGCCCAGGGGGACAGAGTTGCCTACCGTTGGAGTGCAGGTGGCACACACCTGGGCGAGTGGGCTAGCATCCCTCCCACGGGTCTGCACGTGACGATGACGGGCATCACCATCTCCTCCGCATCGTTGAGGGCAAGTGCGTGGAGGGCTGGGCAAGCGAGGACATCGGCCGCTCGGAGGAAGAACAGCGGTGGCTCTCCGAACGCGGGAGGTCCGATGAAGCGTACCTGGAGGGCATCGCCAGCCTACCCTTGGCAGAGGCCGGTCTACACCACTCCGTCGGCAACGAGGCCCTGGTCCGCAACCTGACCTGGCGCTTTCGGGCAGCGGAGGCCCGAGAGCGAGAGCGTATAGAGCAGGAACTGCAAGTCGCCCGCCAGATCCAGCAGGAGCTTCTGCCCGAGGCGACACCCAAGCTAGATGGCTGGCAGATAGAGACCTGCTACGAGCCGGCTCGGGAGGTTGGCGGCGACTTCTACGACTTCCTGGTACTGGAGGACGGTCGTCTAGGTCTGGTAGTGGGAGATGCTACTGGTCATGGCATGCCCGCGGCCCTGGTGATGGCAACGACCCGCGGCATGCTTCGGGCGGTCGTTCAGTCTTTAAGGTCGCCAGGCGAGGTCTTGGCTCGGGTCAACGAGGCGTTGGTCGCTGACGTACCCTCGAGCACGTTCGTCACCTGCCTCTATGGCATTCTCGATCCCGAGAGCGGACGCCTTCTCTACGCCAACGCTGGCCACAACCTCCCGTGCAGGCGACATGACAGCCAGGCCGACGAGCTGCGTGCGAGGGGGATGCCGCTAGGGCTCATGCCCGGCATAGAGTATGAGGAGAAGGAGGCAACGCTGGAGCCCGGCGACATTACCCTCTTCTACAGCGATGGGCTCGTCGAGGCACATAACCCTCGGCGCGAGATGTTTGGCTTCCCCAGGCTTCGGAGGCTTGTCGCGGAGTACGCTGAGGAAGGATCACTGGCGCACTCCTTGATGGATGAGCTTCGTTCCTTTACCGGAGAAGAGTGGGAGCAGGAGGACGACATCACGCTGGTGACGCTTCGGAGATCGTAACCCTCAAAACTGGCTATGCTTTCTCGTAAGGTGCACTGATGTAAGATGTGGTCGGGCAATCGAACCAAAGGGGAGGTGCATCCCGGTGCAACCAGGAGACATAAGCGGCGGCGTACCCCCATCAGAAGAACGTACACCGGACTCGTGGGTGGGACGGCGGATCGAAGCTGTTGTAGTCAGACCCGTCAACCCGGACCAGCCGGCGTACTCCACCTCGTTGACGGCCCTGACCTATGAGGGGTTGCTCGAGGAGGTCAACGACCGGGGCATCGTTGCATCGTTGTCATCCGAGGCGGAGATGCTGGCCGCAAGCACCTTCTACCCGTGGAGCGCGGTCCTCTCCTTGCGTCTCACCGAAGAGCGATAGCGGCGACCCGCTGCTGACCGAGGGAGCTTCGGAGATCAGACGGCGCTGAGCCCTGGCAGCTGCACCGTCGCATCTTCCCTGAAAGCAGGTCTCCGTGGAAGCAGGCGCGTAACCCCATTCGGGTGCATGGATGCAAGGGCTCGGCGCTATTCGCGCACTACCGGGGCGGCGCCTCAGGGCCGTCCGTCGGGCGCGTGGTCCCTGTCCCCACGAACGCTCCGATCAGCTCGGCTGGCACGCGGTGCGGGCGCCCGCTCTCCAAGTCGACGTAGACCCACTGGGTCCGGGCTCGCACCAGCGGCTCGCTGGCGGGAACTTGGGTCGCCGGGAGCAAGCCGTCGGCGGGGACAGCGGTTAGCTTACGTCGGACGCGGCCTGGCCGTGACGGTACACCTCGTAGGCGCGCACCGCCCTCGGGCCCCGTATCTCCTCAGCCCACGTGACGACCTCGAGTACGTCCCCGGGCGAGGCCGGGCGAAGGTAGTCGATCTCGTGGCGATGGACTATGAAGAGCGTGCCCATCTCCCTGTAGCGTCCGAGCGGGTAGCCGACGGCAGCGGAGTGCTCGATGGCCGCCTGCTCCAGGTAGTGCAGGTACGCCACGTTGTTCACGTGCCCGTTCGCATCCGCCTCGTAGTGCCTCACGGCGTTGTGTACGCCATGTGCAAATGTGCCTACCCTTACGGTCTGTGCCGTAAAATAAGCTGGATGCAGCCGCTTAGAACATCGCCAAGCTGACAGAAAGGAGGCGGCGCGGGCTCTTATCCTTGGGTCGGAGCGGCCCGCGCCG
>DASZKL010000074.1:0-1740 GCA_035947015.1 Rubrobacteraceae bacterium | reverse complement strand
CTACTACTTCCTGGACAAACACGGCACCACCCTCTACGTGGGGAAGGCCAAGAACCTCAGGGCGAGGGTCCGCACGTACTTCAACGGCGGGGACGGGCGCCGCAAGGTGGGTAGGCTCCTCGAGGAGGTCGCCGAGGTGCGCATAAGGGAAACCGGTAGCGAGCTGCGCGCCCTCATCCTCGAGGCCAGAGAGATAAAGCGCCTCCTCCCCCGCTACAACTCCGCCGGCCGGGAAGAGAGAGACGGCTGGTTTATAAGGCTCGACACGAACGAGCCCTACCCCGTCCCAGAGCGGGTCTCCGCGAACGAGCCCGGAGAAGGCGTCATCCATCTTGGACCCTACCGGAGCGCCGGGATGCTCGACGCCTGCCTAGAGGCTATGGGCAGGATCTTCCCCCTGAGAAGATGCTCAGGGCGAGAGGGAGTCTGCTTCTACGGCCAGATGGGCCGCTGCGCACCTTGCATCGACATGGGCGTGCGGGAATACCGTCGGCTGGTGATAGACGAGTTGGTTGCCCTCCTGCGCGGTGAGGGTGGTGAGGAGCACCTGGCAGCCCTTGTGAGTGAGAGGGAGCGGCTCGCCGGAGAGCTCGAATTCGAAGCCGCTGCGCGGCTCAGAGATCTCATCGCCGGGATAGAGCGGATACGCTTGACGCGCGCCGTCGTGAGCGCCGAAGGGCTGCAGGCCGTCGTGGCTACCTCAACCGAGCCCGGTGTCGTCGAGGTCTTCGTTCTCTCCAGGGGCCGGCTGGTCGCACACGAGAGCTTCGAGGCCGGGGATCTCGCGGGCCTCACAAGCTTCGCCCAGGGCGTCTTGGTTGGGCACGAGGAGGCGCTAACCCTCGACGGAGGACTTGCGGTAGATCCTCGCTCATCGGGTGCGACGCCTGCCTCTTCTGAGGAGGCCCGGGTCGTGGCAGCGTATCTCAGGCGTCGCTCGGCGGCCTTCGAGGCGGTTCGTCTGGAGGAGGCGCGGGATCTCCTGGAGGTCGTACGGAGGGTTGCTGGGATCGCAGAGAGCGGTGCAAACTCCTCACCATGATAAAATAGGTCCAAGCGCGCTGGTGACTGAACGTACACGAAAAGGGCCAATAAAGGGATGGTACAGGGTCTACAGGGTGTAACTCGCAGGATACTCGTAGTGGACGACGAGCCCTCGCTCCAGAAGATGCTGGCGCACGCCCTGGAGCGGGAAGGTTTCCAGGTTCACTCCGCAGGCGACGGCGAGGAGGCCCTGGAGGCGTTCAAGTCCTACGAGCCGCACCTCATCATTCTGGACATCATGCTCCCCAAGCTGGACGGCACGGAGGTCTGCCGCCGGATCCGGGCCCAGAGCGACGTGCCCATAATCATGCTGACTGCCAAGGATGACGAGATAGACCGGGTCGTTGGGCTAGAGTTGGGGGCCGACGACTACGTCACCAAGCCATTTGCCGTGCGGGAGCTGGTGGCGAGGGTAAGGGCTATCATGCGCAGGGCCGCGGTTCCGGCGGGCCAGCGCCCCGACGAGCTCAACTACGACGGCTTGAGGATCAACCTCCCCAGCCGTCGGGTATCCGTTGGGGGTGAAGAGGTAGACCTCACCTACACCGAGTTCGAGCTCCTGGTGACCCTCGCCTCGAGCCCGGGCAGGGTGTTCTCGCGCAGCGCGCTTCTGCGTCGGGTGTGGGGCGATGAGTTCCGCGACGAGCGCACGGTGGACGTCCACATCCGCCACCTCCGCGAGAAGATCGAGCGCGA
>DASZKL010000073.1:0-2157 GCA_035947015.1 Rubrobacteraceae bacterium | reverse complement strand
TTCAGCAGCCTGAAGCGGGCCTTCGATCCGGACGCCCCGCTGTTCATAGACTACGAAGAACACCTGAGCAACTACGCCGGGACGGACCGTGCCCCGGTCGAGCACGAAGCGGTGAGGTACTGATTGGGAGACGTACGCAGGTTATTGCCTTTGCCCGCGGAGCCCGCTGATCTGAGAGCGGAGACCCGTGCCCTGCTCGAGGACTGGCCCGAGGAGGGTGCCCGCGTCATAGGCGACGCGGCCTTCGTCGCCGATCTGCTCTGGAGCGAGTGGGCGGAGGACCTCGAGGGCGCTGGCATGGACCGCGACCGCTTCCTCGAGATCTCCCGCGACTACTCGGGCGAGCTGAGGCTGTGGGTCGTGGGCGAGCGTCCCTGGGATCACTGCGCGGCCGGCCTGGCCGGACGGGTGCGGCGCAGGCTCCCCGAGGGTTCCCCGGAGGTGAACGGATGAACGTCGAAACCGAGTACACGACCAGCATCCCGCACGGCGGCGCGCTCGTAAACCGGCGGGCACCTGAAGCCGAGCGCGACGAGCGCAGGCAGAGGGCGCAGGAGCTGCGCAAGGTCGCGCTCGGCCCGAGGACGCTCTCGGACCTCGAGATGATCTCCACCGGCGTCTTCTCTCCCCTTGCGGGTTTCATGGTCCGCGAGGACTACGAGTCCGTCGTCGACGGTATGCGCCTCGCCAGCGGCCTGGTGTGGAGCATGCCGATCACGCTCCCCGTCAGCGAGGACGGGGCTGGATCCGTGGGTGAGGAGATAGCCCTCACCGCCGACGGGCAGGTGGTCGCCACCATGCTCGTCGAGGACCGCTACTCCTACGACAAGGAGCGCGAGGCTAGAGAAGTCTATCGCACCACCGACCAGGATCATCCCGGCGTAGCCAACCTCTACCGGCATGGGGACGTGCTCCTGGGCGGGGAGGTTACGCTGCTGGTTGATGAACCCAACCCCCGGCCGTTCCCCAGCTACTACTACGAGCCGGCGGAGCTGAGGAGGCGTTTCGCGGAGAAGGGCTGGAAGAAGGTTGTGGGCTTCCAGACTAGAAACCCCGTCCACCGCGCCCACGAGTACATCCAGAAGAGCGCCCTGGAGACCGTAGACGGCTTGCTCCTCAACCCCCTCGTCGGCGAGACCAAGTCGGACGACATCTCCGCGGCGGTCAGGATGAGGAGCTACGAGGTCATCCTCGACCGCTATTACCCGAGGAACCGTACCGTGCTGGCCGTCTTCCCGGCGGCGATGAGGTATGCGGGACCCAGGGAGGCCATCTTCCACGCGATGTGCCGCAAGAACTACGGGTGCACGCACTTCATCGTGGGCAGGGACCACGCTGGGGTAGGAAGCTACTACGGCACCTACGATGCCCAGCACATCTTCGAGGAGTTCGACGAAGAGGAGTTGGGGATGACGCCGCTTTTCTTCGAGCACGCCTTCTTCTGCCTCAACTGCGAGGGGATGGCGACGACCAAGACCTGCCCGCACGGCAAAGACTCTCACGTATTCTTCTCGGGCACGCGGGTGCGGGAGATGCTCTCCAAGGGCGAGTATCCGCCGCCGGAGTTCTCGCGCCCGGAGGTCGTCGAGGTCCTCATCCAGGGACTGCGCGACGAGGAAAGAGTGATCAAGCAACCCCGTATGTTCCAGGAATAGTCTGGAGAGACATAAGAGGAGGATGGTAATGGAGAACGGAAGCAGGTACGGACGCGGGTTCACGCTGTGGTTCACGGGCCTCTCGGGGGCCGGCAAGACCACCATAAGCGAGATCGTCGAGCGGGAGCTCAGGGAGAGGTTCGGCAAGGTCGAGGTACTCGACGGCGACATCGTGCGCACCAACCTCTCCAAGGGTCTCGGCTTCTCCAGGGAGGACAGGGATACGAACATCCTGAGGATCGGCTTCGTAGCCGACCTTCTGACCCGCAACGGGGTAGGGGTAATCGTCTCGGCCATCTCGCCGTTCAAAGAAGCGCGCGACCAGGTGAGGCGCACCATCGGGGAGGACTTCATCGAGATCTTCGTTGACGCCCCCCTGGAAGTCTGCGCCGAGCGCGACGTCAAGGGCCTCTACAAGAAGGCGCTGGCCGGCGAGATCGCCAACTTCACCGGCGTCTCCGATCCGTACGATCCGCCCTTGTCAGCCGAAGTTACGATCCGC
>DASZKL010000072.1:0-5585 GCA_035947015.1 Rubrobacteraceae bacterium | reverse complement strand
AGGACGAAGACGAGATCCGGCTCCTCAGCCCCGTCCGGCTCGTCGTCGTGCCTGACCTCGGAGATCTCCACCCCCCTCTTTCCGAGCATCGCGACGAGCCGCTCGAAGTAGCCCTCGCTCACCCCGGGCTTCGCGACGACGACGACCCGGCGAACTGCGAGGGGATCCATGCGCTCAGCCACAGCCCACGACCTTCCGTACCCTTTCCTCATCCAGCCCCGGCTTCGCTCCTCGCACGAGGTGCAGCGGATACTCCCGGTTGCCGGCCCGCCGCCCGGCGACCGGCGCTCGCGTCACGCCGACCGCACCGAAACCCAAAGCCGCGAAATACCGTGCGACGCAAAGGATCAAGGCGGCATGGACCTCAGGGTCGCGTACCACCCCTCCGCGCCCGACCAGCTCGGGCCCAGCCTCAAACTGCGGCTTGACGAGCACTACCGCCTCCCTGATCGATGGCGTCGTTGAGATGAGACCTTCGAGGGCGACGGTAAGGGAGATGAAAGAAAGGTCTGCGACCAGGAGGTCCGGCCTGCAGGGCAACTTCTCCCCGGTGAGATGGCGGACGTTGGTCCGCTCCATGACGACCACCCGTGGATCGCTTCTGAGTGCCCAGTCGAGCTGTCCGTAGCCCACGTCCACCGCGAGTACCTCTCTGGCACCCCGCCGCAACAGCACGTCGGTGAAGCCGCCCGTGGAGGCACCGGCGTCCAGGCAAGACCGCCCCCTCACGCTCACCTCGAACTCGTCTAGAGCGCTATCCAGCTTCTCCCCGGCGCGCGAGGCGAACCCGTCTCGCCTCTCGACGGCCAGGTGTGCGTCCGGCGAGACGCGGGAGCCCGCCTTCGTCACCACGCGGTCGCCCACACGTACGCTGCCCGAGAGGATAAGGCCCTGGGCCCGGCCCCTGCTCTCGGCGAGGCCCCGCTCGACGAGCAGGGCGTCCAACCGCTGGGCTTCTCTTTTCATGCCGGCTTGACTAGCTCTCCCGGCGGCGCACGAAGAGCGCCAATTCCCTCAGGCCCGAGGTATCCCCGCTCACCCTACCGAGAGCCGCCAGGGATCTCTCTAGGGCCGCGTCCGCCTCGTGCCTTGCACCGTTCAAGCCGAAGACGCCGACAAAGGTCGCCTTGCCCTGCTCAGCGTCGCTCCCCGCGCTCTTGCCTAAAGCGTCGCTGGTCGATGTAGCGTTGAGCACATCGTCCACTATCTGGAAGCAGAGCCCCAGTTCCGAAGCGTACTCGGAGACGGCGTCCTGGCCCTCCCGCTCCGCCCCAGCCAGGATCGCCCCTATGCGGGCCGAAGACTTGATGAGCGCCCCCGTCTTGTACTTGTGGATCATGTTCAAGGTCTCGAGATCCACGCGAGCACCGATGCCGGTCTGATCCATGTCCATGACCTGCCCGCCGACCATCCCGTTGACCCCAGTGGCGTCAGCCAGCTCTCGCACCACCTCGAGTACCTTCTCGCAACTTCCCTCCTGGTTCACCGTGATGAGCGTGAGCGCCTCCCCAAAGAAGGCGTCGCCCGCGAGTATCGCCATCGCCTCGCCGAACTTCTTGTGGGCCGTAGGCCGGCCTCGCCTGAAGTCGTCGTCGTCCATCGCCGGAAGGTCGTCGTGGATCAAGGAGTAGGTGTGGATGAGTTCTATGGCCGCCGCCGAGGGGAGCACGTGCGCAGGTTCCGCCCCGAAGACCCAGGCAACCTCCATGCAAAGGGTTGGCCGCACGCGCTTCCCGCCCGCGAGCATGGAGTAGCGCATCGCCTCCTCAAGACCCGCGAGGCGCGGCTCGTGGGTGAAGCGCAGGCCCCGCAGGTATCCCTCGAAGGTGCGCCGATGCTCCTCCCAGCGGAGCTGGCTACGCGTCCCGCTAGCCTCGCTGGCCATGACCCACCCTGCCGTAAGCCCTCCCCTCCGCACCTCGCAATACCCCGCCGACGAACGCGGGGGCCTCCTCGCTGGAGTAGCCCTTGGCGAGCTCCACGGCTTCGTTTATTGCGACATCAGGGGGTACGTCCTCCACGAAGAGCATCTCAAAGAGCCCGAGCCGCAAGATAGTGCGGTCCACCGCGCTCATCCTATGTACGGGCCACCCGACCGAAACCTCCGAGAGCATCGCGTCGAGCTCCCCCCTCTCCCGCTCGACCCCACACGCCAGATACGCAGCGTAATCTTCGAGGTCTCCCCTGTGCGATCGCCAGCGTTCGAAGGTCGTCTCGACGGGGCTCCCGTTGATGTCGCTCTGGTACAGAACGAGAAAGGACTGCTTGCGCGCCGTCCGCCGGCTCATGGCTCAAACCCTCGTCAGATACTCGTTCGTGCGCGTGTCGACCCGCACCCGATCACCGACGCCCACGAAGAGCGGAACCTGTACCACGACCCCGGTCTCGAGGGTGGCCGGCTTGCTCCCCCCCGTGGCCGTGTCGCCCTTGAGGCCTGGGTCGGTCTCGGCGACCTCCAGATCTACGTGCGCCGGAGGCTCGACGCTCACGACCTCCCCATCAGCCGAGAGCACGCTGACCGTGCCGTTGGGAACGATGTATCCACCCGCCTCGCCGATGACCTCAGCGGGTATGGCTATCTGCTCGTAAGTCTCCACATCCATGAAGTAGAGAATATCTCCGTCGCGGTAGAGATACGTCATCGGCCGCGACTCGGTCCTGACGCTCTCGAGCTTCTCCCCCGCCCGAAAGGTCCTCTCTACGATCGCCCCCGTGTCTAGGTTTCTGAGGCGCGTCCTTACGAACGCCCCGCCCTTGCCAGGCTTGACATGCTGGAAATAGAGGATAGTGAACCGCTTGCCATCCACCCGGATGGCACTGCCGTTTCTGAACTGGTTGGTGGATATCATGGTCAGCAAAGCTCCCCTTCGAAACGTCTCGTCGTGGCGCAATAGCACAGCATTAACCCGGCGCAGACGTCGCGATATTATCGCATATATTCGAGGCTGTCAGTCACGCACCGCGGAGTCCAGAACGTACCCGACGGCAGCCCGGTAGCCGTAGACACCCATCCCGGCAACCACCGCGTCCACAGCCGGGGATAGGACCGAGGTGCGGCGCCACCCCTCTTCCCTTGAATGAATGTTGGATATATGAACCTCTACTTTAGGAACAGAGATAGCTTCGAGTGTGTCATGGATGGCATAGGAGTAGTGGGTCCAGGCGCCGGGGTTCAGGATCAGGCCGTCTGAGTCAGCCGCATCCTGGATCCAGGCTATAAATTGTCCCTCGTGGTCGGTCTGGCGCAACTCGAACTCGACGTTGGGAAATGCGTCGCGCAGGAGGTGCTCTATGTCCTCGAGGGTCTTGGCGCCGTAGACCTCTGGGCGGCGTTCGCCCAGGGAGCCCAGGTTCACCCCGTTGAGTACGAAGATCCTAGTCAACGACGGCTCCGATCGCCTGGCGGGCTTCCTCTTGGCTGACGGGGATCCCCCACAGCGGTCTGCCTATGTCCTCGAGCAGGACGAACCTGTGCTCGTCCCCTTCCCGGCGCTTCTTGTCGTGGGCCATCGCCCGGAGCGCCTTCTCCACCTCGACGCCTCGCACTTTGAGCGGGAGTCCGGCGGAGCGCAGCAGCTCCTCGTGCAGACCGACGAGGTTGGTGCCCAGTCTTTCGCGGGAGAGGAGGGCTGCGGCAACCATGCCCGCGGAGATGGCTTCCCCGTGCGGCAGGGAGTAATCGGCGGCGGCCTCCAGGGCGTGCCCTATGGTATGGCCGTAGTTCAGGATGGCCCGACTTCCACCCTCAAGTTCATCCTCGGCGACGATCCCAGCCTTAAAGCGCGCGGAGTGCAAGATCAGGCTCTGCAGGGCTTCGGGGTCCCCTTCTCGAGCCGATCCGACCCGGTCGAGGTGGGCGAAGTAGTCCCCTCCGGAGAGCAAGCCCATCTTGATGACCTCGGCGAGCCCGCAGGAGAGCTCGCGGTCCGGAAGCGTCTCGAGCCAGCGAAGGTCGGCCACCACGATGCGAGGTTGGAAGAAGCTCCCGATGAGGTTCTTGCCCTCGGGGAGATCCAGGCCGACCTTCCCGCCGACCGAGCTGTCCACCATCGCAAGCAGGGAGGTAGGGAGGGCGACCAACCCTATGCCTCGCATGAAGGTTGCGGCAACGAACCCGCCCAGGTCCCCAACCACCCCGCCCCCGAGCGCGATGAGCGTCCCGTCGCGCGTCATGCCGGAGCGGACGAGTCTCCCTGCGACCTCGGCGTAGACGGGGAGGCTCTTGGACCTCTCCCCGGCGGGGATCTCCACGACGTCGATCACGTGCCAGCCGGCTCCCTCGAGCGCGCGCTTCAGAGACGGCGCGTGTAGCGGGCCGACGTTCGAGTCGGTGAGGATGGCTCCGACGGAAGGCTGCAGCTCCTCGGAGAGAACCCCAGCGAGATCCAAGCCGGCACCGACGACGACAGGGTAGGGAGGAGCGACCGGGACCTCTACGCGCCCAGAAGCCACCGGGTTATCTCCATTGCCACCTCTTCCGGCTGGCGACCGCGAGCCGGGACCACCAGATCCGCGACCTCCTCGTAGTAGGGGAGGCGCGTCGCGAAGCGCCGTTCGAACTCCTCCAGGCTCGCTGCCCGCAACGGCAGCCTGGGGTCGCGCGTCCTACCGTAGAGGATGTCGAGATCCTCCTGCAAAAAGATCGTCACGTGCTTCTTGAGTTCGTCGCGGTTTTCGCGACGAACGACGATCCCTCCGCCGCAGGCGACGACGCGCTCGCCCTCGCCGTCGAGCGCGGTGAGGAGGGCGCTATGTTCGAGGTCCCGGAAGTGTTCTTCTCCGGAGCGTGCGAAGATCTCAGATATCTCGCGGCCGACCTCCTTCGCTATGGCGTAGTCAAGATCCACGAACTCCCAGCCCAGCTTACGGGCGAGGATGCTGCCGACCGTGGTCTTGCCGCTCCCCATGTACCCGACTATGGCGAGGGGTCCGTCCACTCCGGCCTCTCAGGAGCGGGCCCTGCGGCCGGTCGTTCTCATGCGCTCGATGTACGAGTCGTAGGCCGCGCGGATATCCGTCAAGTTGTCCGCTCCGAACTTCTCCAGGAACGCCTCGGCGAGCACGACGGCCACCATGGACTCCCCGATCACGGCCGCTGCTGGCACCGCACACGAGTCGGCCCTCTCCTTGAAGGCGCGTGCGGGCTCTCCGGTCGAGAGGTCAACGGTACGCAGGGCTTTCGCTATGGTCGAGATCGGCTTCATTACCGCCGCTACGACGACGGGCTCGCCGTTGGTCATCCCTCCCTCGAAGCCACCGAGGCGGTTGCTGGCGCGCGCGAGGTGGCCGTCGGCTTCGCCGGGCAGGATCTCGTCCTGTACCTCGCTGGAGCGCCTGGCTGCCAGCCCGAAGCCCATCCCGAACTCGACGCCTTTTATGGCGTTGATCGACATCACGGCTGCGGCGAGCCGGGCGTCGAGCTTGTCACGCCAGTCCACGTAGGAGCCAAGCCCTGGAGGACACCCCTCGGCCACGACGACGAAGTCCCCACCCAAGGCATCGCGGGCGTGGCGGGCGGCGTCTATCTCGGCCTTCATCTTCTCGGAGACATCGGGGTCCGGGCAGCGCACCTCGGACTCGTCGGC
>DASZKL010000071.1:0-6692 GCA_035947015.1 Rubrobacteraceae bacterium | reverse complement strand
TCTATGCCCTTGCCGCCTCGGCTCCTTCCGCTCTCGCCTCCTGCGGTGCCTGGGGCGGACGAACTATAAAGGCGACGGCAGCGCTGCCGATCATGATGACCGCGATTATGTAGAAGGCGAGCGTGTAACTGCCCGTGGTGTCTATGACGCGGGAGATCAAGATCGGCCCGAGCACGCCTCCCACGCTCCAGGCGGTAAGCATGAGGCCGTAGTTCGTCCCGACGTTGGTCGGTCCGAAGTAGTCGGCGTTGAACGCAGGCATCGTCCCGAAGCCTCCGCCGTAGCAGGAGACTATAACGAAGGCGAGCACGGCCAGCAGGAAGTACACGCTGACGAGCGGTAGCAGGAAGAAGAGCACGGCCTGCAGTATGAACATCGTGAAGAAGACCCACTTGCGGCCGATGGCGTCCGAGAGCCAGGCCCAGAGAAACCGTCCGGCGGCGTTGGCGACCGAGATTATGCTGACCAGGCCAGCCGCTACTGTCGCGTTTACCCCCGTTATCTCCTCCGCCATCGGGGCGGCTTCCGTGATCAGGGAGATGCCGGCGGTCACGTTCAGGAACAGGAGCGCCCACAGCGCGTACCACTGCCAGGTCCTCAAGACGCCGCTCAGGTCGTAGTCCACGCCCGAGCGGTCGCTGCGCTCGCTGGTGGCGGGCTCCCAGCCCTCGGGCCTCCAGCCCTCTGGCGGATTCCTCATGAAGAAAGCCGCGCCCACGACCATGATCAGGTAGATTACGCCGAGGATAGCAAAGGCCGAGAACACGCCGGCGGAGGCGACGAGGGCGTTCGCTATGAACGCCGTTACGAAGGCTCCGCCTCCGAAGCCGGCCACGGCGATACCGGTGATAAAGCCCCGCTTGTCCGGGAACCACTTGATGAGCGTGGCTACGGGAACGATGTAACCAAGGCCTATGCCTACCCCGCTCAGGAACCCGTAGGTGAGGTAGAGTAAGAAGAGGCTGTTCCCGGCGAAACTCGCCAGGAAGATCCCGGCTCCGTAGAGCACCCCCGCGGTGAGGGCCACGATGCGCGGTCCCGAACGGTTCATCCACAACCCACCGAAAAAGGCGGCGACACCGAGGGTGAAGATGGTGATGCTGAACGTTGTGTTCACAGCGGTAACCGAAGAGCCGTACTGCTGCGAGAGCGGATCACGGAACACGCTCCAGGCGTAGACCGCCCCGAGTGCTACCTGCATCACGACGCCCGCTACGGCAATGATCGCGCGGTTGCCTGCCCCCGAACTACTGGCTGCTTGGGTTGCCATCTAGCTCCTCCTTTGGCACAGAGTTATCCCACCTGCTGCTTACCTTACGAGTGTCGATTCCCTGTTTCCCTCCCCTATGAAGTCAGGCCGGTGCTCACAGTCGACCCGCACTTTCAAGTCCGAGCTTGTACCCGTTCGTGCCCACTATATACGTTGAATCTGTTTCCCCGCAAGAACCCGATGAGCGTCATATCGAAGCGCCGCGCCCCGTCCACCGCCAGGCTGCTCGGCGCTGAGATCGCGCACACGATGGGCACCCCGGCCGCGAGGCACTTCTGCATGATCTCGAAGCTGCTGCGGCCGCTGACCATGACTATGTGATCGCTCAAAGGAAGCCGCCCCTCAAGGAGCGCCCAGCCGACGAGCTTGTCGGTGGCGTTGTGGCGCCCGACGTCTTCCCTGAGCGCGAGGAGGTTCCCCTCGGCGTCGAAGAGCGCGGCCGCGTGCAGCCCGCCCGTCGCCTCGAAGAGCCCCTGCGCCCCCCTGAGCTTCGCCGCCAGAGAGTAGATGGTCTCAGCGGCGACCTCGGGTCCCGGCGGGATCACGCGACAGCCGCGCAGCTCTAGTTGCTCCAGACTCTCCTTGCCGCACACGCCGCAGGCGCTGGTGGTGTAGAAGTGGCGTTCGAGGGGGCGGAGATCAGGGTCGTGGCCGCGCAGCGCGACGTTAACGATGTTGTAGCGTTGCTCGGCGTCAACGTCGGCATCGACGCAGTAGCTGATCTTCGCTATGTCCTCCGGTGAGGAGACCACGCCTTCTCCGTACAGAAACCCGGCGGCGAGCTCGAAGTCGGCCCCGGGCGTGCGCATGGTGACAGCGACGGTCCGCTTGATGCCACCGGAGACCAGTCGAAGCTCCATCGGCTCCTCGGTAGCCAGTGCGTCAGACCGGACGCGGACCCCGCCGTCCTCCACGACCCGCACCCGCACCCTCGCCTTGCTGCCGCGACGGGCCTCGCCCGTTCTCTCCAGCATCTCTCTCCGCCCCCGTATAGCCTCGCGGAGAGTTTAGCACCGCGCCGTGCTGGTGTATGCTTGGTCGAGATGGCGAGGAGACGACCGTGCTGAGGCTCGTGGGGCTGCCTTCGGTCGCCCGCTACCCCGAGGCGAGCGTGAGCAGGGGAGAAGAACACCTGGTCATCCGCTTCGACGGCCTCGGGGACGAGCAAACGATGAGCGTTCCCCTCAAGTACGTCGGCGCCGAGGACGAAGAGGGCGCCGAGCTAATGCTCCTCGCCCAGCTACAGCGCATCGGCTACCGCGTCCGGCGCGAGGCGTAGAATCACAGGCGGAGGGGCCGGGAAGACCCCGGCCCCTCGCAGTACCCGATCCCGCTCAGGCGGGGATCATACCGTGCGGGTTGATGACGTACTTCTTTGCAGCTCCCTTGTCGAAGTCCTTGTAGCCTTCCGGGGCCTCGTCGAGGGTGATTACCGTGGCGTTCACGGCATCGGCGATGTGGGCCCTGTCATACAGGATGCTCATCATCAGGCCACGGTGGTACTTCATGACCGGGCACTGGCCTGTGAAGAAGGCGTGGCTCTTCGCCCAGCCCAGTCCGAACCGGATCTTGAGCGTCCCCTCCTGCGCGTCCGGGTCCGCGGCGCCCGGATCGCCGGTCACGTAGAGGCCCGGGATGCCCAAGGAGCCGCCAGCCCGCGTGACGGTCTGGATCTGGTTCAAGACCACGGCCGGAGCCTCTTCACCGGGGCGCGCCGATGCCTCGAAGCCGACCGCGTCCACCGCACAGTCCACCTCGGGCTCGCCGACGATCTCCGCGATCTGATCCGAGAGCTCCGCGCCCTCGCCGACGTTGACCGTCTCGCAGCCAAAAGACCTAGCCTGCGCCAGCCTCTCCTCGTTCAGGTCGCCGACGATGACGACCGCCGCGCCGAGGAGGAGAGAGGAGTAAGCCGCCGCCAGCCCCACCGGGCCAGCACCCGCAACATACACCGTCGAGCCGGTCGAAACCTGCGCCGTGTAGGCCCCGTGGTAGCCGGTCGGGAAGATGTCCGAGAGCATGGTGAGGTCCAGGATCTTCTCCAGCGCCTGGTCCCTGTCCGGGAACTTCAGAAGGTTGAAATCCGCGAACGGCACCGTCACGTACTCAGCCTGGCCGCCGACCCAGCCGCCCATGTCCACGTAGCCGTAGGCGGAGCCAGCCCGCGCCGGGTTGACGTTGAGGCAGACGCCGGTCTTGCGCTCCTTGCAGTTCCTACAGCGCCCGCAGGCGATGTTGAACGGTACAGAGCAGATGTCGCCGACGTCTATGAACTGGACATCGTTGCCCTTCTCGATGACCTCGCCCGTGATCTCGTGCCCGAGCGTCTGTCCGACCGGAGCCGTCGTCCTGCCGCGTACCATGTGCTGGTCCGAGCCGCAGATATTGGTCGAGACGATCTTGAGTATGACGGCGTGCGGGGCCTCTTTGCTCATCCCCATCGCGCCCGCGACCTCTTCAGGGACCTCTAGCTTCGGGTATTCGATGTCCTCGACCGCTACCTCTCCAGGCCCCTTGTAGACCACGACCCTGTTGTCCGCCATAGTGCGTTATCCTCCGATGAAGTGTTTTTATGCTTGTTCCCTATTGAGGCCCCAAATAACCGGCCCCGTGCGAAGTAGGTCTTGCTTGAGCAACCTCCTTTCCCTTCCCCCAGGTGTTGCTATTTTTGTGCCTACATACGGTAGCAGATGTTGCGGCCACATACAACATGTTGGGGCGCCATTTTCATGAAAGGACGGTCGACGCGAAGGTTTCGCGCCGGAGGCAATGAGGTTAGAATTCGTGGCGTGGCTATATAAGACATGCACCTTGCACGAAAGGGGTGGGGCGTGTTCCTCAAGGTTACGGAGGAAGAGGGGTTGTGGGCCAAGATCAGGAACCACGTCGGGGTCAAGGTCAAGCATCCTATAAGCCCCGTTACGCGCGAGATCCGGTCCCGCCTCTCTGATGAGGGCGTGCAGAAGACGGTGAGCGTCTGCCCGTACTGCGCGGTGGGCTGCTCGACGCTCGTCTATCACCGCGACGGGCGCATCATAGACATCGAGGGCAACCCCGACAGTCCCATCAACGCTGGCACTCTATGTCCCAAGGGCTCGGCGACCTTCGGGCTGCACGTCTCGCCGCACCGCTGGACCAAGGTCAGGTACCGGAGGCCCTACTCCGACCGCTGGGAGGATCTGACGCTCGACGAGGCGCTCGACATGATCGCAGAGCGGGTCAAGAAGACTCGTGACGAGACCTGGGAAGAGCAAGACGAGGAGGGCAGGAAGCTCAGCCGGTCGATGGCGGTAGCCTCCATCGGCGGGGCAACCATAGACAACGAGGAGAACTACCTCATCACCAAGCTCTTCCACTCTTTGGGGTTCGTCAGGATTACGAACCAGGCGCGAATATGACACAGCTCCACGGTGCCCGGTCTGGGCATCACGTACGGTAGGGGCGGCGCGACCACCAATTTGCAGGATCTGCAGAACGCCGACTGCATCCTCATCGAGGGCTCCAACATGGCCGAGGCCCACCCTGTGGGCTTCAGGCACCCCATGATCGCCAAGGAGAAGGGCGCCAAGCTCATCCACGTTGACCCACGCTTCACGCGCACTAGCGCGATGTGCGATATGTACGCACCGGTGCGGGCCGGCACGGACATAGCGTTCCTCGGCGGCCTGATCAACTACGTCATCGAGAACGAGCGGTACTTCAAAGACTACGTAGTCCACTACACCAATGCCGCCACCCTGATCACTGAAGAGTTCGAGGACGCGGGCGCCACGGGCCTCTTCTCCGGCTGGGACGCGGAGAACCACCAGTACGACCCCTCCACCTGGCGCTACGAGGGTGCACCCATGGATTACGCCGCCGTCGGCGGGAGTCAGGGCCGCATCGTGGGCGAGGAGGTCGGAGGGGAGCCCGGGACGCACGAGGGGCAACCGCGCCCTACCGACCCGACGCTCCAGCATCCCCGCTGCGTCTTCCAGATCCTCAAGCGCCACTTCTCCAAGTACACCCCAGAGATGGTCGAGCGCGTGTCAGGTTGCCCGAGAGAGGCCTTCCTCAAGGTCGCCGAGACCATCTGCGAGAACTCCGGGCCCGAGAGGACCACGGCGCTATGCTACGCGGTGGGCTGGACCCAGCACTCGAAAGGCGTCCAGATCATCCGCACCGCCGCAATCCTCCAGCTCTTGCTGGGGAACATCGGCCGCCCCGGCGGGGGCATAATGGCGCTTAGGGGCCACGCGACGATCCAGGGCTCGACGGACATCGCCACCCTCTACAACATCCTCCCCGGCTACCTGACGATGCCAGACGTGAACAGGCATCACGACACGTGGCGGGACTACGTGGAGCGCGAGACCGCCAAGACGGGCTGGTGGGCCAACTTCCCCAAGTACATAACCAGCCAGATGAAGGCCTGGTACGGGGAGAAGTTCGACCCCGAGACGGGGGAGCTCTTCGACCAGTTCCCGCGCCTCTCCGGCGACCACTCCTACTACCCCACGGTCATGGAGATGAAGGACGGGACCGTCAAGGGCGCCTTCGTCTTCGGGCAGAACTTCGCCGTCGGGGGTCCGCACGCCAGGCTCGCCCGCGACGGGGCGAGGAACCTCGACTGGCTCGTCGTGCTCGACGCCTACGAGGTCGAGGTCGCCGACATCTGGAAGATGGACGGGGTCAAGCCCGAGGAGTGCGGGGTGGAGGTCTTCTTCATGCCCGCGGCGCTCGTGGGCGAGAAGGACGGCTCCTTCACCCAGACCCAGCGAATGTTGCAGTGGCACGACAAGTCCGTCGAGCCGCCGGGCGACGCGAGGAGCGACGCCTGGTTCGTCTTCCACCTTGGGCGCAGGATCAAGGACCTCTACAAGGGGAGCAGGAAGAAGCGCGACGCCCTCATCAGGGCGATGACCTGGGACTACCCCACGGAGGGCGAGCGCGAGGAGCCGCACATCGAGAGCATCCTCAAGGAGATCAACGGCTACGAGGTTGCCACCGGCGAGCCGGTTAGCGGCTTTCTGGATCTCAAGGACGACGGCTCTACCGCGTGCGGGGGTTGGATCTACGCCGGCGTCTTCGCCGACGGCGTGAACCAGGCCAGGCGGAGAAAGCCCTGGACGGAGCAAGATCAGGTGGCCGCGGAGTGGGGCTGGGCGTGGCCCGCAAACCGCCGCATCCTCTACAACCGCGCCTCGGCCGATCCTGAAGGGAAGCCCTGGAGCGAGCGCAAGAAGTACGTCTGGTGGGACGAGGAGCAGGAGAAGTGGACCGGCCTCGACGTCCCCGACTTCATAGCGGGCAAGGCACCTTCGTACCGGCCTGATCCCGACGCCACGGGCGCGGATGCGATCCCCGGCGACGGCCCGTTCATAGTTAACGGCGACGGGCTCGGCTGGCTGTTCGCCCCCGTAGGCTTGAAGGACGGTCCGCT
>DASZKL010000070.1:0-1978 GCA_035947015.1 Rubrobacteraceae bacterium | reverse complement strand
ACGACGTGCCCGTGGCCGTCGTGAGCGAGGACAACCGCCTCGAAGGCGTCATCGTCCGCGGCTCCTTGATAGCGGGCCTCACCACGAGCACGGAGCTGCCCGATGAAGGGGGCGAGGACTTCAGCGGCGTGGGCCGAAGCGAAACCTCTCGCGAGACCAGCGAGGTCGGTCAGGAGACGGAAGGGGAGCGTTAGTGATGCTCGCGTTTCTGCAAGGGGACCTCGTCCCCAAGCTCCCGCTCGAACAGTGGACCAAGAGCTTCGTCAACTACATAACCGGCACCTTCCGCGGGGCCTTCAACCTGCTTCGGGAAACGATCGACGCCTTCGTCGGCGGGCTCGAGGCTGTTCTGAGCGCGCCGCCGGAGTTCGTAATGATCGCAATACTCGCGGCGATAGCCCTTTTCCTGGCCGGCTGGCGGATGGCCGTCTTCACGGTGTTGGGCTTTCTGCTGCTCATCAGCCTCGGGCTCTGGAACGACTCGATGCTCACGCTGGCGCTGATCCTTGCTTCGGGCGTGGTCTCGCTCATCTTGGGGATCCCGCTCGGGATATTCGCGGCTAAGTCGCAGGTGCTCGAAACGGCGTTGAGGCCCACGCTCGACATCATGCAGACGATGCCCGCGTTCGTGTACCTGGTCCCCATGATCGTGTTCCTGGGCCTCGGGAACGGTCCGGCGCTCGTTGCGACGGTCATCTTTGCCGCGCCGCCCGCCGTCCGGCTGACGATGCTCGGCATCCAGCAGGTACCGAAGGACACCGTCGAGGCGGCCCAGGCCTTCGGGGCGACGCCTTGGCAGACGCTCCGTAAAGTCGAGCTGCCGCAGGCCCTGCCGACCATCATGGCCGGGGTCAATCAGGTGATCATGCTCGCACTCTCGATGGTGGTCATCGCCGCGCTCGTTGGGGCCGGGGGTTTGGGCGAGGTCGTGGTCCGCGGCTTGAGCCAGCTCAACGTCGGTCGTGCGTTGGTCGGCGGGGTGGGTATCGTGATCATCGCCATCTACCTCGACCGTGTTACGCGTAACTTGAGCCGCACCATGCAGCGCGACAAGCAGGGTAAGAGAGGAGTGGTCTCGAAGATCTTTGCGCGCAGGGGGAAGAAGACCGCCGACCCCGACACGGCCGGTACCACAGGGGCCGGCGCAGAAGACGTCGACGCGGGAGACGACTCGAAGTGAGCCTCCCCTACCCAAACAGCCTCGTACGTGGATGCGAGGAACGGGGAGGTGCTGCGAAGGAGTAGGCTGATCCGGCGCGAACGCACGAACGTAGGTTTCTACACACGCACCATGAAACTCGTTGGCTAGAGCAAGGAAGGTTGATGAGAAAGACTAGTAGAAAGCTTTTGGCGGTAATCCTCGCGCTTGTGGTGGGCATCCTCGTGTCAGCCTGCGCCCCCCGAGAGGAGAGTGGGAATATCCGCCTCGGCGATATAGGGTGGGACGAGAGCCAGGCGATCGCGAACCTGACGAAGATCCTCTTGGAAGAGGATATGGGTTACACGGTCGATATCCGGAGGCTTGAGAGCCCACCCCTTCTGTTCCAGGCCGCGGGCCAGGGCGAGATCGACGCGTTCCAAGACGTGTGGCTGCCAAATCACCAGGCGTTTTTGGATGAGCAGGGGGACCAGGTCCAGCTACTGGATTACTGGTACGAGGGTGAGACCAGCTTCGGCATAGCGGTCCCGACCTACGTGGACGTTACAAGCCTCGAGGAGCTCCCTAACAGTAATATCGACACCATCTACGGCATCGAGCCTGGCACGCCGATGATGGATAAGATTAATGACAGGGTCGTACCGACGTATAACCTCAACCAGGAGATCGTGGAGGCGGGCACGCAGGGCATGCTCTCCCAGGTCGACGACCTGTACAAGAATCGGGAGCCATTCGCCTTTGTCGCCTGGACACCGCACTGGATGAACCGGTATTACGAGTACAGGTACCTTGATGACCCACAGGACGCCCAGGAGGAGC
>DASZKL010000069.1:0-2633 GCA_035947015.1 Rubrobacteraceae bacterium | reverse complement strand
GTTGAAGATGAACGCAGGCAGGGCGAAGTAGAAGACGAAGGCGTTGACGCCCGCGATGCTAGCCTCGGAGAGAAGCTTGAAGCGCCCGGCCCCGTAGCCGCAGAAGATCAGGGCGAAGAAAGGCAGCGCCGTGTTGAGGATGGTCTGCAAAGCCAGCCTATTCTACGGGCCCTCCTATCGGTGAGCCCGTAGAATAGTCTGGCTTTGCAGACAATCCTCAACACGGCGCTGCCTTTCTTCGCCCTGATCTTCTGCGGCTACGGGGCCGGACGCTTCAAGCTCCTCTCCGAGGCGAGCATCGCGGGCGTCAACGCCTTCGTCTTCTACTTCGCCCTGCCTGCTTTTATCTTCAACCTGCTGGCGACCTCGCCGCTGGCCGACGTCGTGAACGGTCCCTTCGTCGCCGCCTACCTCGGCACCGGCCTCGTCGTGTTCGCGGTGGCCGCGGTTCTCGGACGACTCATCTTCGAGGTTCGCCGCAGCGAGGCGGCGCTGCAGGGAGCGGCGGCGGTGCTCGGGAACACTGGCTACATGGGCATCCCGCTCGTGGCGGCGGCCTTCGGCGACAGGGCGGCGATCCCGCTCGTTCTCGGCCTCACCCTGGAGGCCACGGTCCTGATACCGCTAACCATCGTCCTCGTCGAAGCCCAGAAGGGGCTCGACGCCGGTTGGTCCCGGCTTCTCGGATCGGTGGCTGGCGCGATGGTCCGCAACCCGATCATCATCGCCATCTTCACGGGCGTCGCCGTCTCGGCTGCGAGCCTCGGACTCCCCACCCCCATAGAGAACTTCACGGACCTCCTCGGTCGCGCCGCCGGACCCTGCGCCCTGTTTGCCCTGGGGGCAACCCTCACCAGCTTCCCGATCTCGACGGGGATTGGCGAGGTCTCCTACATGACCTTCTTCAAGCTGCTGGTCCACCCGGCGGCGATCTGGTTCGCCACCACCCGCCTCTTCGACGTCGACCCGCTGTGGGCCTCCGTCGCTATCCTGGGCGCCTCTCTCCCTGTCGCCGCCAACGTCTTTATCGAAGCCCGTCAGTACGACACCTACGTGGACCGCACGTCGAGCGCCATCCTCATCTCCACCGCGATCTCCGTATTCACAGTCTCCGCCCTCCTCACCGTCCTCCCCCTCGATTGAAGCGACGAAGCAAAGAGCACTCGTGGGAGGCGCGGTCGGTCAGGTGGTAATTGCGTCCTCGGGCGGTCCAATCTCGGGGGCCATGAGGTCGTCGTGCGCGTGCAGGTTCCCCTCGCCGATCGCCGCTGGTGGAATTGGTTTGCCTGCGGAGTTATTTTTCGACAGACCGGGGGCAAGAATGGCTCGTATCGAGGAGAAGGCGCTCGCGGGCACGAGCGCCGGAGGGTGGCGGAGCCCCCGCCGATCCCTCACGAAGGTGCGGGCCAGCCTGGATTCTGGCTCCGACTCGCGGTAGAACCTGTTCATCTGAAGCGAGCATTTATAGAGAGGGAAGATGATCTTTGAAGACGAACGATTGAGAGTCGTGGGGGTCGCGGTTTGAGCGTGGGCAGCTCGGGGCGAGAGAAGGGTATCTCCACCCGGCTACTCCTGGCGGTGCTCACCTCAGCCGTCTTCGTCTCGGTGCTCAACAGCTCGATGGTGAACGTCGCGATCCCCCTCATAAGGGAGGACTTCGAGGCGTCCGAGGCGCAGGTCGGCTGGGTCATAACCGGCTTCCTGCTCACCTACGCGATCGGGATCCCGCTCTACGGACGCGCTGCCGATATCTTCAGCCTGCGGCGCGCTTTCGCGCTGGGGCTGGTGGTGTTCGCCGTAGGGAGCCTGATCTGCATCGTCGCGCCGAGCCTGCCGCCGCTCGTGTTCGGGCGCATCGTGCAGGCCGCGGGGGGCGCGGCAGTACCGGCGCTCGCGACTGCTTCGGTGGTCAAGGTCCTGCCGCCTGGCGACCGAGGGACGGCGCTGGGCCTCATCGTGTCGAGCGTCGGCGTCGGGGCCGCGGTCGGGCCTGTGGTCGGCGGCACCCTCGTGCAACTCGCCGGGTGGCACTCGCTCTTCTACGGCGTCCTGTTCTTGCTCCTGCTCCTCATCCCTGCCGTGCTCTACACGCTACCGGAGATCGCGCCCGCTGACGGACGCGGCTTCGACCTCTTCGGCGGCATCCTGCTCGGACTTGCGGCTGGACTGTTTCTGTTCGGTATAACGCAGGGGCAGGTGGCGGGGTTCGGCTCGCCTTCTTCGTGGGGCAGCTTCGCTGGGGCTGCGCTCGCGGCGGCAGGGTTCGCCTGGCGGATCACGAGCGCCGAATACCCGTTCGTCTCCCCCGCCCTATTCGAGAAGAGGGGCTACGTGGCGGCCGTGATCGTGGGGTACTTCTCCATGCTCGTCAACGTCTCCTGCCTCGTCGCCATCCCGCTCCTCGTCTCGCAGGTGAACGGACTCCCCCCGGGGGCCACGGGGCTGGTGCTCGCGCCAGGGGCGATAGCGCTCGCGATCCTATCCCCCGTGGCGGGGCGTCTCTCGGACCGGATCGGCTTCAAGACGCCCGTCTACGCGGGGCTGACGATCATGCTCGTCTCCGTCCTCTTTCTCTCCACGTTCGCGGCCGGCGCCTCGCCGGTCGTGGTCGCGCTTGGGATGCTCGGCATCGG
>DASZKL010000068.1:0-4074 GCA_035947015.1 Rubrobacteraceae bacterium | reverse complement strand
TCTGGCCTTACCGCCGGGGCCGTCAAAGGGTAGGTCGATCCGAAACGGTGGAGCCCCGGAGCGCTACGCTCCGGGGCTCTTGTTGGTCCTCTGGGGTTCGCCGCCGCATCTTCGAGCGCGTAATGGTTCCCTTGCGCTATGCTGTCTATTGCCGAGTGGGTCTATTTAGGAGGATGTCCCCCTGAAGAAGGAGAGCTACTGGGTACGGGATCTGAAGCCCGGCTCCAGGCTGCGCTCGAGCTTTATGGCCGAAGATGCAGCGGTCCGCAAGGATAGCCGCGGGGTGCCCTTCCTCTCGCTGAAGCTTGTGGATCGCACGGGTTCGGTGGACGCCCTGATGTGGCGGCTCCCCGACGAGTTGCTAAAGGGCCTCCCCTCTCCGACGTACGTGAGCGTCGAGGGGCACACCCACGAGTACCGCGGCACCCTCCAGGTGAAGGTAGAACGGCTCAACGTCCTGCGAGAAGAGGAGGTCGTCGAGGAGGACTACCTCCCTACCACGGAGCAGGATCGACAGGCGCTCGCGGAGGAGATACTGCTCACCGGGCGAGAATTCGGTAACGAGCACCTCGAGCGACTCTTCGACGCCATGGTCTCCGACGAGAGCTTCTGGGGATCATTCTGTGAGGCGCCTGCGGCCAAGGGCATGCATCACGCCCGCATCGGGGGCCTGCTGGAGCACTCGGTCTACTGCCTGAGGATCGCCCGTGCTCTGGCTGAGGTCTATCCCGTTGACCGGGACCTGCTCCTCTTCGGGGCCATCTTCCACGACGTGGGCAAGGTGCGCGAGCTCTCGTGGGGTGCGGGAAGCTTCGCGTACACCACGGAGGGTCGCCTGCTGGGCCACGTGGTCATCGGCGAGCGGCTCGTGGACTCCTACGTCGCGGCGCTGCCCGACTTCCCGGAGGAGCTGCGCATGAGACTCTCGCACGTCCTGCTCTCGCATCAGGGGGAGACCGAGTACGGCTCCCCGGAGCGACCCAAGACGCTAGAGGCCCTGCTCGTCCACCTAATAGACAACCTAGACGCCAGGGCCGCCATGTATCTGGAGACAACAAGGAACGTTGCTCCCGGCGGTTGGAGCCACCACGATAATCCCCTGAGACGCGCCCTCTACGTGCCCAAAGACGCGGAGGGAGAGGCTAGCGAGAACCGCTGACGCGCCTCCTCGTGCGCTTGTTCTCTTCTTCGTCCTCGTCGTCCTCGGCGGCCGTCAACTCTTCCTTGAACTCGTCTATCGAGCGGCGGGCCTCGGCCACGAAACGGCCAAGGTCGCGCGCCATCCGCGGGAGCGCGTTGGGACCGAAGATCACCAGGAACAGGAGGCTGATGATCACGATCTCCTGGCCGCCGATACCGAACATAGCACAAATATAACCCGCGGACGCTCTCCTTACAACGAAGGCGGCTCGCCTACTCTTTCAACGTATATACTCAAGGATGTGATGCCTTCGGCGAGAAGCAGACTTTGATCTCCTGGAGCGCGGTGCGGACGATAGCCGTGACGCTCGCCTCCCGCACGGAGAGAGTCCCGAAAGGTGACTTCGACTACGCGGCGGCGGTCGAGGAAACCCTGGGACCGCTATCGACGTTCACCGGCATCGAGTTGCCTCGAGACCTCTCCAGGGATCGCGAACTCAGGGTGGCCGACAGGGCGGAGTGGATAGACTTCAACATCGAGGGCTTCGGCACGCTCATGGAGCCGGTTCTGAAGCGCGCCGCCGCGGGCGCCGGCGACCTGACCTGGGCTCTTGGGGGGGTAACGCTTACGGCGCAGGTCGGGCTCCTCTTGGGCTTTCTCTCGGCGCGGGTTCTGGGGCAGTACGACACGGGCCCGCTACTCGCGCGCGAGAGGGCAGGCGAGCCGGGTAAGGTGTTCTTCCTGGACGGGAACATAGTCTCGGCTGCGGGCAGGATCGGAGTCCCCGTGGACGGTCTCAGGCTCTGGATCGTGCTGCACGAGATGACCCACGCCCTGCAGTTCGAGGGCTACCCCTGGCTGCGGGCCCACCTGGGCGAGCTGCTGGAGAGCCTCGTCACTCCTCTGGCCGAACACCTCGGCGTCCGCGAGACCTTGCGCCGCCTCTCCGAGAACCTGAAAACCGGCGGGCGCTCGCTCGAGCTGATGATGAGCCAGCCCCAGCGCGAGGCCTTCGACAGGATGCAGGCGACGATGTCGGTGATCGAGGGCTACTCTGACTACGTCATGCACAACGTCGGCAAGAGCCTCGTGCCGCACTACGAGCACCTGAAGGGGCGCATGGCGAGGAGCAGGGCTCATCGGCCACCGCTCGAAACCGCCATCTTCCGCATAACGGGACTCGACGTCAAGCTCGAGCAGTACCGGCTCGGGGAGAGGTTCGCCGACGCGGTCGCTAGGCGCCAGGGTATGGAGGGTCTTAACCGCGTCTGGGAACATCCCGAGAACCTGCCGACCCTTGAGGAGATCAGGGACCCCGGTATCTGGATGGTGAGGATGGAGAGGTCTTGAGATGGAGGGTGGTGAACAAACCTCGTTGGGCTACGAGTTCGCCCTGGAAGAGGAGGCCAGAGGTGCGGCCGCCGAGCTCGACCGGCGCTTCGCCCGGGGGGAGCTGACGGGCTTGCGTATCTACCGAGTCCGCTGGAGCGGAAACTACCTCGTCGAGGCCGTCTTCTCGGACGACACCTCGAACTCGCGCCTGCACGACGCCCGGGCATTGCTCGGCGAGTCAGGCGCCCCTGTGCACCCCGACGACCTCAGGGACTACAAGAGGGCCACAGACGAAGGTCTCGGCGGACTGCCGGATTGGATCCGCCGCTTCTTCGGGAGCTAGTCAGCACTTCAGCACGCTTCGGCCTTCGGCCTCGCTTTCAGCAGCTCAGCTCGCTCTGCCGTTAGCTCTCTTGAGTGCTGCTGAGTAACGGAGCGCACCCTCCGTGGCTGACTAGCTGACAAGTCCCCGAAGGGGACGTGCTGACAAGCTGCCCGCAGGGCAGCGTGCTGAGAAGCTAGCGACCGAAGGGAGCCAGCATGCTAATCGATGCGCTGCTCGAGGCGTGTGATCTGCTCGCGCAGTTCCTCTATCTCGTGTTCGAGATATTTCTCCCTGCCCCGCACGCGGGTGTAGCCAGACTCGAGAACGTCGCCCAGGACGTCCATAGCACGGGCCGCGGTGCTGCCCAGGAAGTGGATCGAGATGTCGACGCTGGCGAGGGCCGTCTGTCCGACAGAGCGTGCGGTGGGGGTGGCGGCGAAGGTTCCCACGGCGAAGCCACCGACCACGCCGACGGCCGCCCCGATAATAAACTTTGTAGTCCCCTCGCCCAACCCAAGACTCCTTTATAGGGCATTCGACGGGGCCAGTTTAGCACAGCGATACGCCAGAACGTCTTGGTAGAGACCTCGCGGGTTATACTAGCGGCGCATGGTGGAGACGGCGAAGAAGGAGCGCCTCCGCAGCCTTCCGGCCGTGGACGCGGTGCTGCGCGACCCGGTCGGCGAAGAGCTTGCCGGAAGCTACGGCCGAGCTGCTGTAGCCTCCGCGATCAGGGGTGCGCTGGACGGTCTGCGGCAAGAGATCGTGGCCGGTGGCAAACCGGAAATCTCGGAGAGGGCAGTGGCCGCAGCGGCCTCACGGATCCTCTCCGGCAGAGGACTTCGACGCGTGGTCAACGCTACCGGGGTCGTCCTCCACACGAACCTGGGTCGCTCCGTCTTATCGGAGCGGGCCGTAGCCGCCGTCGCAGAAGCCGCCAAGAACTACTCGAACCTGGAGTACGACCTCGCCTCGGGCACCAGGGGCTCGCGCTACGACCACGCGGTGCCGCTCCTCAAGGAGCTGACCGGAGCCGAGGACGCCCTTGTCGTCAACAACTGCGCAGGGGCGACACTGCTCGCGCTCTCGGCGATGGTCGCCGAAGCGCCCGAGGTGCCTGAGGTGGTCGTCTCGCGCGGCCAGCTGATCGAGATCGGAGGCGGCTTCCGCATCCCAGAGGTGCTCGAGCTCTCCGGCGCGAGGCTTCGAGAGGTCGGCACCACGAACCGCACCCGGCTCTCCGACTACGAGGAGGCCATAAACGAGAACACCAGAG
>DASZKL010000067.1:0-28693 GCA_035947015.1 Rubrobacteraceae bacterium | reverse complement strand
GAGATCACGATGCAGCCCCAGAACAGCGTCGAGCTCGACTCGGCGACCGCGAAACAGACCCTCAGGCTTATAGACTCCCTCGAAGAGAACGACGACGTCCAGGAGGTCTACGCCAACTTCGACATCTCGGATGATGTGATGTCCGTCGTCGTAGGCGAAGAGGTAAACCGGTAGCGGCGGGCAGCGTCCCACACCCTTAACGCATCGACGATCGTCCTCGCTCGCGGCGGGTGCTTATCCAATGCCCCCAAAGGCTTTGGCCGAGACACCGGATTAGGCTCCTCCTGGCCGCCTCACCGTTAGATCTAGAACTATCCCGTCTTGCGGATACGGCTAGCCCGCTGGGCTGCATGGGTGGGTCGTGCCCTGATCTCGGCTTGGCGTAGGTCTGCCTCGGCCTCGGCGAAGCTGACCTCGGCTGCGAGGAGCATCTTCGCCCACCTTCGCTCGAGACGCTCGTCACCAGAGGCGATAGCAGCTCGCACCGCCCTCTCACAGGTGAGGACCCATGCACGGCGGCGTTCCCTGACGGCTGCGGCGCGGCTCTCCTCTGCGTGCTCACGACAGAGGACCGCCAGGCCACTCCGTTCAGCGACAGGCCGCTCGCACGACGGCTTCGTACAGATGCGCTCCTTCGGCCTGTTGCTCCCGCTGCGGCGTGACCTGTTGGTCTTGCGTGACCCGCTACCCTTGCGATGCCGCTCGTCCTTGGGCCTGTCCGCCGTCGCCTCCAACTCGACTGTGGCCCGCCGCTCTTCGCACGCGAAACACCAAGGGCCGGGGTTGCCGCGAGACAGCTTGGCAGGCTCTCCAAGGGTAGGGTAGGCGACGCATCTTACACCGTTCGCACACCGGGGCACCGCAGCTGGCCTCGGCATCTTTCACCTCCCCGTTCGTTGCCACCTCGATAGTGTTATGCGTCCGAGTGGGCCCATAAATACGTCGCCGGCAAAGAAGCCAGCGACGGCCGGGCCGAAGCCTCCCGGAGACCCGAGGACTGGCCCGGGTCGAGGTTCTCCAGGAGGCCTCGGACCCTCCGCACGTGCAACGAACCTTTAACCCAGAATTTCCGTTCATGTAACACCGATGCGGGGCCGAGCGTGTAGTATCGAGGCGTGGAGCGAGGTCGTCCTTCGCCAGCATTTCGTCGCACCTCGCCCACGACCTCCGTTTGCGGGCCCGGAGCCAACCCGCATCACATCTGGTACATACTGCGGTTCCCTCTCTCTGGCTCATCGGTCCCGCAGCCCGGCGGCAGGACATCCTCCCGTCCTTGCCGCCAGGCTCCCTTCGGGCCAAGTTCCGGGGCGACCCCCTGCACTGCTCGGTGGCGGAGCCCGTCAAAGCGGCTTTCTGCGGCCTCTACCGCGACGCCTACCCTCTGCTAATCATTCTTTCGTGTGGCGCCGCAGTATCCTAGGATCGCGCCTCTTCGGCGAGAACCTCTTCGGCCCAGCCCAGAGCTGCGTTGGTGGCGGGGAAGCCGATAGTCGTGAGGGCGAGGACAATGGCGTGCAGGATCTCTGCCTCTGAAGTCCCGATCCCAAGGAGCTTGCGGACGTGGGAGCGTACTGCGCCCTCGGATTCTGCGCCAACCGCTATGCCGAGCTTGATCAGGCGCCGCTCCTTCTCGCCCAACGGCCCGGCCTCGTGCTCTGCAGCCCCCAGAGCGTCGAAGGCCTCCTTGACCGCGGGGAAGCGATCCGAGAACTGCTGGTAGACCTCCGGCAGGTAGTCCGTCATGTGCGCTCCCTTCAGTCGACGATGGGCTCATGCTACCAGCCACGCCATCGACGTCTCCATAGTAGATCGAGCGAAAGGGGTACACTACATGTAGAAGCCGATGCAAGCGAGAGTGGGACGGGGTAACCTTAGTTCGTGCTCACTGACGTTGGGAAAAAGGGACTCACCATACTCGGTATAGACCCGGGGACGGCCACGATGGGGTGGGGCGTGATCCGGCAGGAGGGCAACCGCCTTCTCTACGTGCAGCACGGCACCGTCACCACTCCTGCCGACTGGGAGATGCCGCGCCGCCTGGGGCGCCTCTTCGACGGCGTGACGGAGCTCATCCAAGGATATCGGCCCGGGACTTTGGCGGTGGAGGAGCTCTTCTTTAACACCAACGTGACGACGGCGATCACGGTCGGTCAGGCTCGGGGGGTTGCGCTGCTGGCGGCGTACAAGGCCGGCGTCGAGGTACACGAGTACACGCCGTTGCAGGTAAAGCAGGCGATCACTTCCTACGGCCGGGCCGACAAGAGGCAGGTCCAGGAGATGGTGCGTGCACTCTTGAACCTGCGCGAGATACCAAGACCCGACGATGCCGCCGACGGCCTCGCCATAGCCATCTGCCACGCCTTCTCGAGCAGAATGTCGGGGAAGGTGGGGGTGGGGAAATAACCGTTCGTGCGCGATAATTAGCCAATGATACATAGACTGCGCGGAATACTGGTCGAGAAGGACACGGAGGGCGTCGTTCTCGACGTCGGCGGCGTCGGTTATCGGGCTTCGGCCTCCCTTGCGACGCAGCGGACTCTCCCCTCGCTCGGTGAGGAGTGCGTCATCCACACCCGCATGGTCGTGCGCGAGGACGCGATGCTCCTCTTCGGGTTCGCCACGAAGGAGGAGCGGTCGGCCTTCGATGCTCTGACCGGCGTGAGCAAGGTCGGGCCCAAGCTCGCCCTCGCGGTGCTCTCAGCGATGTCACCGGCGGAGATCGCTGAGTCCGTCGCCCGCGGGGACGTGCTGAAGTTCGCCTCGGTTCCTGGCCTCGGCAGGAAGAGCGCCGAGCGACTCGTTCTCGAGCTCAAAGGCAAGGACATAGCGGTCATCGCGCCGGAGCCCGCAATCTCCGGTAACGGCGGTGGCGGCGGCCCGTACATGGAGGCGCGCGAGGCGCTCACGGGCCTCGGCTATTCGCTCGAGGAGGCCGAGAATGCGCTGAACAGCGTCCCGCCGCAGGATACTGTCGAGAAGTACATCAAGGAGGCGTTACGGCGGATCGGGAGCAGGCGTTGAGCGCGGAAGAGATGGACGACTTCACGGTTCGCGGGGAGGGTATCAAGGAGGAAGCGCCCCCCGAACACCCTCTAGACCCTGAGCCGTTCCTCGAAGACGACGAGCCCACGCTGCGGCCGCGGACCCTGGACGAGTTCGTCGGGCAGGAGAAGCTAAAGCAGAACCTCCGGATCTTCGTCGAGGCTGCCAAGCAGCGGGGAGAGGCGTTGGACCACGTACTCTTCGCCGGCCCTCCAGGGCTTGGAAAGACTAGCCTCTGCCGCATCCTGGCCGCCGAGATGGGCGTCGGGCTCACGACCTCGAGCGGACCGAGCCTGGAGCGCGCTGGGGACATGGCGGCGATCCTGACCTCACTCGACGAGGGCGACTTTCTGTTCATAGATGAGATCCACCGCCTGAACAGGCAGATCGAGGAGGTCCTCTACCCGGCGATGGAGGACTTCGCGATGGACATCGTGCTCGGTCAGGGACCATCCGCGCGCACCATCCGGATGGACCTGCCGCCCTTTACCCTGGTCGGCGCCACTACACGCACGGGGCTCATGACCAAGCCCTTGCTCGACCGCTTCGGCTTCTCGGCGCGTCTCGACTACTACTCGCCGGAGGACCTCGAGAAGATAGTGGTCAGGAACGCCAGAATACTCGGTATTCCGATCACGGACTCAGGCGCCGAGCAGCTCGCCCGGCGCAGCCGCGGCACCCCGCGCGTCGCCAATCGCCTCCTGAAACGCGTTCGCGACTACGCAGAGGTCGTCGGTGACGGCAATATAGACGAGGAGACCGCCAACGCCGCGCTCGAGATGCAGGGCGTAGACGACCTTGGCCTCGACCGCACCGACCGCGACTACCTCGGACTGATTATCGACAAGTTCGACGGTGGACCGGTCGGGGTAGGCACGCTCTCCGTCGCACTGGGTGAGGCGCGCGACACAGTCGAAGACGTCTACGAGCCGTACCTGCTGCAGAGCGGTCTGATCCAACGCACAAGCCGCGGACGGGTCGCTACCCGCAGGGCATACGGCCACCTCGGCGTAGCCTTCCCTGGTTAACCTACCCGCTTCGGGGGACGGGCCGCGGCACAAGGCTCTTTAGAGGAGCTCATGTAGGAGGCTGCAGACGCTTTACTGTCCATGGGGAGCGCAGCTTGGATAGGGTTAATAGAGACACGTTGGCAAGCTGGAGGCGGAGGATAGCGGTGGGGGCGCATGCCGCCGAGGCGCGCTTCGACAGGTTCAGGTTCGGGTTGAAGCGGCGATTCGGGCTGCTTGACCCGTTCGAGATCCTGCCCTACCGGGGATACGGTACGCCCCGCGAGCTCTTGCTCAAGGGCCGCGTCCTCGAGGTTTCGGGGATCACCCGCGCGGGCCAGGACGACGCCGTATGGCAGAACCTGCGCAACATGGCCCGGCGCTTCGCGAGCGATGAGGTAGCTGGAGCGCGGGTGCAGGGTTCCTTCGGGGGTATGCAGGTCGAGGCGGTCGCCGACGAGGAAGGCTTCTTTGAGGTGCGCTTCGAGCTGCCCGAGCCGCTCGCGGGGCCGACGAGGTGGCACCCGGTCGAATTGGAGCTCCTCGGTCCCGAATCCCCCGACAGAGAGCAGGTGCGCTCTACGGGACAGGTGCTCGTACCCAACGACGCTCGGGTCGGGATCATCAGCGACATAGACGACACTGTGGTGCGCTCCAGCGCGACCAACGCGCTGAAGATGGCCTGGATCGTACTGCTCAAGAACGCTCACACGCGCCTGCCTTTCGAGGGGGTGGCAACGTTCTACGAGGCACTGCAACGCGGCGCGGATGGCCTGGCCCACAACCCGATCTTCTACGTGTCGAGCAGCCCATGGAACATCTACGACATGCTCGAGGACTTCCTGAACGTCCACGGTGTACCCGCGGGGCCGCTGTTCCTCAAGGACTGGAGCCTCACGGTTCTCGGGAAGCACAGGACGCACAAGCTTGGCATCATCCGCGCCCTTCTGCGCACCTATCCCGAGTTGCCTTTCGTCCTGATCGGGGACTCGGGAGAAGAGGACCCGGAGATCTACCACCAGGCGGCGCGCGAGCACCCCGGACGCATCCGCGCGGTCTACATCCGGGACGTCACGAACGCCAAGCGCGACGCTGAGGTGAAAGCCATCGCCAAAGAAATGCGTAGCCTCGGGACGGAGCTGATCCTCGCCCCTACCACAGCCGTCGCGGCCGAGCACGCCTCGGCGATAGGCCTAATAGCACCGGATGCGGTGTCCGGAATTCGCGCCCACAGCTCTGCGACCAGTTGAGCGCGACGCTCTTGCTAGCTTGAGGGCGAATCGTTGCCAACTGGTCTCCCCGGCCGCCTTGACAACGTTTTGGTTGTGTACAATGCGTGCCAGATCCACGCATAGGGGGCGCCTGGAGTGGCGGATATGAGCGAGCGCGCAGACGAGAATACGAGAGAGGATCCCCACGAGCGGACCGCGCGCGAGCTTATCGAGCTCCTCCAGGAGCTACGGATCGTCATACCGGGTGTGCAGGTGCTCTTCGCGTTCCTCCTCACGGTACCGTTTAGCCAGGGCTTCACGAAGCTGGATTCACTCCAGCGAGGAGTGTTCTTCGCCACGCTGCTATGCACGGCGGCGGCGACGGCGCTTCTGATAGCACCCTCGTCTCACCACAGGGTGCTCTTTCGTCAAGGAGTCAGGGAGCAGCGACTCAGGCTGGGAAACCTGCTTGCGATCGCCGGGTTAGCCTTTCTCGTGCCGGCCATGGTCGGGGTAGTGTTCGTCATCACCGACCTGATGTTTGGCTTGACCGCGGCGCTGGTCGTGACGATCCTCATGGCGCTCTGTTTCGTGCTGCTCTGGTTCGTGTTGCCGCTCCGATACCGCGGCGACAACGAAGACTAGGCCCTGCCGTATCCTTCAGGCCGGGTGACGGCGCCCTCTGAGGCGGAGGAGACGAGTGCGGCGTACTTGGCTAAGACGCCGGTCTCGTAGCGGGGCTGCGGGTCTCTCCAGTCCTCGAGGCGCTCCTCGATCTCTGCGTCGGAGAGCGCGACATCCAGCTTCCTGTTCTCGATGTCGAAGATCACGGTGTCGTCCTCGCGTAGGGCGGCTATCGGGCCGCGGTGCGCCGCCTCGGGGGCCACGTGACCGACCATCAGCCCACGGGTCGCTCCGGAGAAGCGTCCGTCGGTAAGGAGGGCGACGGTCTCTCCGAGGCCCTGGCCGACGATGGCTGCCGTGACGCCGAGCATCTCGCGCATTCCGGGACCGCCCTTGGGACCCTCGTAGCGGATAACTACCACGTCACCGGCGTCGATCCAGCGCGCGTTGAGGGCCTCCATCGCTTCCTCTTCCGAGTCGAAGACCCTCGCCGGACCCTCGTGGTGGAGCCGCGTGGACCCTGAGACCTTCACGACGCAGCCTTCTGGAGCCAGATTGCCCTTGAGGATCACGAGCCCGCCCGATGCTCGCAGCGGTCTCTCGAGAGGCACTATCACGTCCTGCCCTTCGGCCTCCTCGGCGTCCTCGACCTCCTCGGCGATGGTACGCCCGGTCGGGGTGAGCTGGGCGCCGTCGACGAGACCCCCCTCGATGAGGCGGCTGCCGAAGAGCCGCGTGCCCCCCGCGCGGTCGAGGTCTACTGCGGTATAGCGGCCGCCGGGTTTGAGGTCTGCAATGATTGGTGTCCGCTGGCTGACCCGATCGAAATCGTCTATGTCGAGCGGGATCTCCGCCTCGCTTGCCAGCGCGAGGAGGTGGAGCACCGCGTTGGTCGAGCCGCCGCTCGCCGCGACCGCCGCTATGGCGTTCTCGAACGACTCGCGGGTCAGGATGTCTTGCGGTGTCAAGCCGCGGTTGAGGAGATCCATGACGAGCCTGCCCGCCTCTACGCACACCTCGTCCTTGCGCGGGTCGTTGGCTGGGGGGCTGGCTGAGCCCATCGGGGAGAGGCCGAGGAACTCCAGAGCCATGGCCATCGTGTTCGCGGTGAACTGTCCGCCACAGGCCCCGGCGCCGGGACAGGCGTGCTCTTCGAGGTCCTTGAAGTCGGCGTCGCTCATCCTCCCTGCTGCGTGGGAGCCGACGGCCTCGTAGACGTCCTGGATCGTTACGTCGTGGCCCTTGTAGCGGCCAGGGGCTATGGACCCGCCGTAGACGACGAAGCCTGGCACCCCGAGCCTGATGAGGGCCATCGCCGCGCCCGGGATGGTCTTGTCGCAGCCGACAAGGGCGACCACGGCGTCGAACATGTGGCCGCGGCCGACGAGCTCTATCGAGTCGGCTATAACCTCGCGGCTCACGAGCGAGGCCTTCATCCCCTCTGTTCCCATCGTCACGCCGTCGGAGATGGAGATGGTGTTTACCTCCATCGGCGTGCCGCCGGCATCGCGGACGCCCTCCTTCACCCTTTCGGCGAGGCGCCGCTGGTTGAAGTTGCACGGCATAGTCTCGATCCAGGTGTGGGCGACACCGACTATCGGCTTGCCGAAGTCCTCGTCGTCGAAGCCGATGGCACGCAGCATCGCCCGGGCGCCCGCCCGGTCGCGGCCCTCGAGTATCGTACGGCTCTTGTGTCGCGTGTCGGTGGTCTCCATGATCTCTCCCGTTGTGGACTCGACGAAGGTCCCCCGAGTATAGAGAGGAGCGAGGCCGCACGCCAGGTTCACGCGGGGTTGTAGAATGGCGCGGTGAAGAGACCCGCTCTGGACGCGCGACTGCTCCTCGCCCTCGCGATCACGGTGTTCTTCTGGGCCGCTGCCTTCGCGGGGATCCGCGCCGCCCTCGCCTCTTACGGTCCGGGAGAGCTCGCGCTGCTCAGGCTGATCGTCGCCTCGGCTACGCTCGCGCTCTACGCGGCGTTCGTGCGCATGCAGTTGCCGGAGGTCCGAGACCTCCCGGCCATCTTCGCCGCGGGGTTCCTCGCGTTCGCCCTCTACCACGTCGCGCTGAACATCGGGGAGCTGACCGTGAGCGCGGGTTCGGCGAGCCTGCTCATCAACACCGCGCCGATCTTTACGGCGCTGCTCGCGACGACGTTTTTCGGGGAAAGCCTTAGAGCTCTGGGCTGGATCGGGATGATCGTGAGCTTTATGGGGGCGACTCTCATTTCCATGGGGGAGGGAGGAGGCTACGGCCTCGACCTCGGAGCCATACCGATACTGCTCGCCGCCGTCTCGGTTAGCGTCTACCTGGTCATACAGAGACCTTACCTCGTGAAGTACGGACCTCTGGCCTTCACTACTTACGCCATCTGGGCTGGCACCGTCCTGACGCTGTGGTTCTTGCCGGGTCTCCTCTCCGACTTAGGGACCGCTACTTCGGCGGCGACCCTCGCCGGGATCTTTCTCGGCGTCTTCCCTACCGCCATCTCCTACGTTACCTACGCCTATGTCTTCTCACGGATGTCGGCACCGGTGGCTGTCAGCTTCCTCTACCTCATACCGGCGATGGCGTTCTTGATCGCCTGGGTGTGGCTCGGCGAGGTACCGACCCTGCTCTCGGTGGTCGGCGGTCTAGTGACCCTTTCGGGGGTCCTGATCGTCAACACCCGCGGTAGAATTAGAGAGGCAAGAGGAGCTACAGAGAAGAGGTAAGGCCATGGAGACCGAGAAGCCAACCCGGCGTGTGGTATCCCCTGGAACCCGCATCGGGCACGTGCACCTCAAAGTGGCGAACATCGAGCGTGCTCTCGGATTCTACCGCGACATCCTCGGCTTCGAGGTCACCCAGTGGTACGGGGAGGACGCGGTGTTCCTCTCCGCCGGTGGGTACCACCACCACATCGGCCTAAACACCTGGATGACCAGGAACGCGCCTCCTGCCCCGAGAAACGCCGCCGGACTCTTCCACCTCGCAATACTCTATCCCGAGCGCCGCGATCTCGCGCAGGCTCTCCGCTGGCTACTGGAGGCCAACTACCCCCTGGACGGCGCCTCCGACCACGGGGTCTCCGAGGCGCTGTATCTGCGCGACCCCGACGGAAACGGCGTCGAGCTCGCCGCGGATCGCCCCGAGGAAGAATGGCCCCGCACCGAAGACGGCAAAATCGCGATGGTCACCCGGCCGCTCGACGTGGAGAGCTTGCTCGCTGAGTCGGACGACCGGGAACGACCGTAACGCCGAGGGGTATTTCGCACGGAGACGGGGCTCGAATGTTTAGAGGGCAGCGGCGTGACCAACCAGCGTAACAACCGGGGGTCTGGCGGAGTATTTATTGGGCTCGGCGTCCTCCTGATAGCGCTGGGCGCGCTCTTTTTCGTGGGCCAGGTCGTCGGTTTCGAGGTCGGCCGTTTCGGATGGCCTTTCTTCGTCATCATTCCGGGTGTCGCGGTGTTCGGAGTCGGGCTCGCAGCCGGCGGTGTCGCCGGCGAGCGGATAACCCCACTCGGCGCAGCCGTGACGATGACGGGGATTATCCTGCTCTACCAGTATGCCGCAGACCATTTCGAGAGTTGGGCCTACGCTTGGACGCTGGTTTTCCCCACCGCGATCGGGCTGGGACAGATGGCCTACGGCGCGCTCAAGGGGCGCAGCGACATGGCCGTCAGCGGCAGACGGTTGACCCTGATCGGGGTGGTCCTCTTCGTGGTCGCGGCCCTTTTCTTCGAGCTTGTCGTGGGCATCAGCGGGTTCGGGTTTGGTCTTGAGCGCTTCGGCTTGCCCTTGCTCCTGGTGATCGTGGGGATAGTGCTGCTGATCGGCGGACTCCTGTATCGTCGTAGGTGAGACCATGCACGAGACACCCCTGATCGATCCGGGATGCCGATCCGATTCTCTGAGAGCTTCGCTCGGCGAACGCCCTGAAGCTCGAGAGGTTCACCAGCGAAGTCCTCGGGCCTTAGAGCCGATGCAGTCGTGCCACATGGTTCGTCTCTGACGCGGGTAATAGAATGGGTTCATGAGCTTGGAAAGCGTAGGAAGGTTGCTGATCGGCGGGGCGCTCGTGCTGGTAGTGCTCGGTGGGCTCTTCCTCCTGCTCGGGCGCTTCGGCCTCGAGCGGTTGCCAGGTGACCTCATCTTCAGGCGCGGTAACGTCACGATCTACTTCCCGATAGGACTCATGATCCTGATCTCCATCGTCGCCACGATATTGCTAAATCTCTTCTTTCGCCGCTAGGGGAGTCCGTGCTCACCTCTGAGCTCGACTACGAGTTGCCCGAAGAGCTGATAGCCCAGAGACCCGCCGAGCCGCGCGACACCTCGCGCCTGATGGTCGTGGACGTCAGCGAAGAGAGCATATCCCACCACACTTTTCGCGAACTGCCGCGCTTCTTGCGCCCTGGAGACGCCCTCGTCCTGAACGAGACGAAGGTCTTGTCCGCCCGGGTCGTCGCGCACAAGACGAGCGGAGGCGAGGTAGAGTTGCTTTTCTTGAGGGACCTACAGGGCCCCTGGGAGGTGCTCGCCCGACCCAGCAAGCGCCTGAAGCCGGGGCTCGCGCTGACCGTTGGCGGGGAGAAGCTCGAGGTCGTAAAGAGCCTAGGCGACGGACACTGGGTCGTGGAGGGCGACGACGTGCGGGGGACGCTCCAACGCAGCGGCCGGATGCCGCTGCCACCCTACATCCGGCCTACCGAGGACGCCGAAGGGGCCTACCAGACGATCTACGCCCGCAACCCCGGCTCCGCCGCCGCCCCGACAGCGGGGTTTCACTTCACCGAGCGGGTGCTAACGGAGACGGAGCAGGCGGGGGTAGACATCGCGCGAATTACCCTGCACGTCGGTACAGGGACCTTCGCCCCCATCAGGGCCGAGAGACTGGAAGAGCACCGCATGCACGCCGAGTATTACAGCATACCCGACCATGCCGTCCGGACGGTGGGGAATGCGGCGAGGGTCATCGCCGCGGGCACGACCGTGGCGCGGACGCTCGAGACCTGGGCGGCGAGTGGAGCGAAGGAGGGCGAGTCGCGCCTGTTTGTCTATCCCGGCTACGAGTGGCGGGCGGTGGACGTGCTCCTAACCAACTTCCATCTGCCGCGCTCGACGCTCCTTGCCATGATTATGAGCTTCGCGGGAAAGAGGCTCGTAAGGGAGGCGTACCGGGTGGCGGTCGAGGAGCGTTACCGCTTCTATTCGTTCGGGGACGCGATGCTGCTTGTGGGTGGCGGGAGGCAGCTTTAGATTCCGCGGTCTCTATAGAGGTCGTCGGGCGCGACGGCGCGGCCCGGGCCGCGGTTCTCCGCACGCCCCACGGACCGGTCCAGACGCCAGCATTCATGCCCGTCGGGACGAAGGGGACGGTAAAGGGGCTCGCACCCAAGGAGTTGAGGGCGATTGGGGTCGGCGTCGTGCTCGGCAATGCCTATCACTTGTACCTGCGGCCCGGCCCGGACCTCATAAGGGAGGCCGGCGGGCTGCACGCGTTCACCGGCTGGGACGGACCGATGCTGACCGACTCTGGCGGCTACCAGGTCTTCTCTCTGGCGAAGACGCGTCGTATCTCCGAGGATGGCGTCGAGTTCGCCTCCGTCTACGACGGTACGCTCCATGAGTTCACGCCCGAGCTTACGACGCGGGTTCAGGAAGTCTTCGGGGCGGACATCGCGATGGTCTTGGACGAGTGTCCTCCCCAGAACGCTAGCCGGGAGTATCACGCCGAATCTCTGAGGCGAACGGCGAGGTGGGCTGAGCGCTGCAAGGAGGCGCACGGGAGGGAAGATCAGGCGCTCTTCGGGATCGTGCAGGGCGGTCTCTATCCTGACCTTCGAGAGGAGAGCCTCGCGCGCACGGTCGAGATCGGGTTCCCCGGCTACGCCGTAGGCGGGCTCTCGGTCGGGGAGCCGCGGAGCGAGATGCTCGAGACGCTCGCGATCACGGCGCCAGGACTCCCTGCCGATAAGCCCCGGTACTTCATGGGGATAGGCGACCCCGTCGGGATACTCGAGGTCATCGGGCTAGGGATAGACATGTTCGACTGCGTGCTCCCGACCCGGCTAGCCCGCCACGGCGCTGCGCTGACCGCCGAAGGTCGCATCAACCTCAAGAACGCTCGGTACCGGCAAGACCTAGGGCCGCTTGACCCCGAGTGCTCCTGCGAGGCCTGTACGGGCTACAGCCGGGCCTACCTGGCGCACCTAGTCCGGGAGAACGAGCTGCTCGGGCATCGCCTCCTCACGCTCCACAACGTCAGCTTTACGGTGGAGCTGTGCCGCCGGGCACGCGATGAGATAGTGGCCGGACGCTATGAGGAGTGGGCTGAGGCCTGGATCTCCCGCTACGAAGGAAGAAAATGAGCACGCCTGCTTCGCAGGCTTGTCAGCCAGTCAGCTGGGAGGATAGGGTCCGTTACTCTGCAACACTCGAGAGAGTCAACGACCGAGCAAGCTCTGAACTGCTGACGAGCGAAGGCGAAGCCTGAGCGTGCTGACAAGCCGCCGACCAAAGGGAGGCGGCGTGCTGAGATGCTAAAATTCACCGATTCATGGGTAACCGCACGAACAACCTGATCATCCTCGGCCTGGTGGTGGTACTGCTCGGCGCGGCGGTGTACATGATCTTCATCAGACAGCCGTGGACCGAGTCTACGCAGCTAGGGCTCGACCTCGAGGGCGGCGTCAGCGTGCAGCTCGCGGGCTACCAGACTGACGGCAGCCAGGTCACCAGCGAGGAGATGGAGCAGGCGGTCGAGGTCATCCGGCAGCGCGTGGACAGCCTGGGTGTCACGGAGCCAGAGATACAGATCCAGGGCCAGGACCAGGTTGTGGTCAACATCCCCGGCATCAGGGATGCTGACAGGGCGGTCGAAATCATCGGGCGCACGGCCCAGCTCGGCTTCTACGAGGTGCTCGCTGTGGCGGGTGGTGAGGTGGTCCCGGAGGACGAGGTCGAGGAGACCGAGAAGGAGCTTCAGCAGGACCTCAAAGAGGAGGACGCCTACAAGAAGGGCAAGACCCAGATCCTCTTCGAGGAGACGCCGAACCCCGATGGTGACGGGACAATCGTAGCCGGCTACGTTGTCAACAAGCAACCTGACATGACCGGAGAGGCCCTGGACAGCGCCAACTTGAACCGGGATCAGGCAGGCAGGCTAGAGGTGACGATGCAGCTAACGCGCGAGGGCGCGGGACAGTTCGCCGACCTCAGCGGAAGGATCGCCGAGAATGCGCTCGCTTCCGGGCAGCCTGGGACCGGCCAGCTCGCCATTGTCCTCGACAAGGACGTGGTGAGCGCGCCGACGGTCCAAGAGGCCATCACGGGCGGGAGCGTAGTCATCCAGAACACCAGCTCGCCGACCGGACTCCCCGAGGAGGAGGCCAGCGAGCTGGAGATCGTGCTCCAGACCGGGGCCCTTCCGGTGAACATGAGGGTTCTATCGGTGACGACCATCGGGCCGACGCTCGGAACGGAGTCGCTGCGGAGCGGGCTAACCGCGGCGTTCGTTGGGTTCGGGCTAGTGCTCCTCTTCCTCATAGCGATCTACCGGGTTCTGGGCGTCGTGGCCGACCTCGCGCTGCTCATCTACGGGATGTTGCTCTGGGGAATCATCGTGGCGATCCCGGTCACCATGACCCTGCCGGGGATCGCTGGGATCGTTCTCAGTATCGGCGTGGCGGCGGACGCCAACATCGTGATCTTCGAGCGCATAAAGGAGGAGATCCGGCGCGGCAAGACGCCCCGCACGGCTGTGCAGGCCGGCTATCAGAAGGGTTTCAGGGCGATCCTCGACGGCAACATCACGACGCTCATCACCGCGTTCGTCCTCTTTGCCCTCTCGAGCGGCTCGGTTCGGGGCTTCGCGGTTCTGCTCATCATCGGCGTCGTCTTGAGCATGTTCACGGCCATCGTTGTGACGCGAGCGCTCCTCGGGGTGGTCTCTAGCCGCGGCTTCCACCTCTCGCCCGCCATGATCGGCGTCTCGAAGAGCGAGATCGAGCGGAAGGGTAGCTGAGGGGCCGTGTTCTCCCAAGTCGACTTCGTCGGGCGCTGGCGGCTGTGGTTCGCGATATCGGGCGTGGTGATCCTGGTAGGCATCCTCGCGATAGCGCTCGGCAACCTGCAGTTCGGCATAGACTTCGAGGGCGGGACCAAGTTCACCGTGACCAGCCCGCAGAGGCAGCTCGGCGAGGAGGAGGTCAGGGCGGCGCTCCCAGACTTCGTGGCAGGGGACGCAGTGGTCCAGACCGCCGGCGAGGGCGGCTACGAGATCCGCACGCCCGTGCTGAACGAGAGGGAGAGGAACCAGGTCGAGGACGCCCTGGGTGAGTCGCTAGGGGGCGAGATCAGCGTGACTAGCGTGAGCCCGACGTTCGGGGGGCAGGTCCGCGACCAGGCTCTTCAGGCCGTCGCCGCGGCGCTGATCATCATCGTCGCCTTCATAAGCATCCGCTTCGAGTTCGCTTTCGCGCTGGCGGCCATGGTCGCGCTTGTGCACGACATCCTGGTCACGATCGGCTTCTACGCCATAGTCGGGCGGGAGGTCAGCCTGGTCACGGTGGTCGCGGTGCTGACCGTCCTCGGCTACTCGCTCTACGACACGATCATCATCTTCGACCGCGTCAGGGAGAACACACCGAGCGTTGGCTACAACCGCAGGCGATTCGACCAGACAGTCAACACATCGATCCGGCAGGTCGTGAGGCGTTCGATCTACACTTCGGTCTGCAGCCTGATCCCCATAACAGCGCTCCTGATCTTCGGCGAGACCACACTCGCCGACTTCGCCTTCGCCCTTCTGGTCGGCATCGGCGCCGGCACCTACAGCTCGATCTTTATCGCCTCGCCCATCCTCTCACTCTACAAGGCGTGGCGCGCCGGAAGGCTCCGCCAAGCCCCACGTTCGGCCTAGGCCGTCGGCGTCGTAGCCACACACGGGTTGCACCTTCGTTATCATGTGTACGGTGCATTTTTCGCGACCGGGAGGTGAGCATGCGTGGAACGATCGGCGAGACATTCGAGCGGTTGATCCTCTTGCAGATAGGGGCCGCCGCCGCGACGCGCGAGCGGATCGAAGAGGTGGTAGAGGGCCTGGTCGAGCAGGGCCGGGTCCAGCGCGAAGAGGGCAAGACCCTGGTGGACCAGGTGATGGGACGGGCCAGGGAACGCTCGTCAGGCGCCCGGTCCTTGCTTGACGCCTCGGTGCAGCAGGGCCTCAGAAGGGGCGGCCTGCCGACTAGGGAGGACTACGAGGACCTCGTCTTCCGCGTCGAGCAGCTAGAGCACAGGGTGCGGATGCTAGAGGATCAACCCGTCGAACCGCCCCCTTCCGTTACGCCGCCTCCGCGCGCAGGCGGTCCCGAGGGGGTGAGTGGCCCGGAGGCCCCGCCAAACGGACCCGACGTAGCGCGCCAGCCGCCCCGCGACGAGTCCGATACCCCGCCCGGGCTCTAGCGACGCCACCCAACAGCAGGCTCGTGGCTAACGGAGGACCCCCGCCGCCAACCCCCGCGGGGAACCTGCGGCGTTTCTCCCAGATCGGGCGCGTCCTCCTCCGCCACGGGTTCGGTTTCGTCTTCGACGTCCGGCGCGAGAGGCGGGAGAAAAAAGGTATCCAGGAGTTCCTCGCGCCGAACTTCGGCGTCAGGTTGCGCCAGAGCCTCGACGATCTCGGGCCTACCTTCGTCAAGTTCGGTCAGCTTCTATCCACCCGTTCGGACATCCTGCCCGAGGGCGTGCTCTTCGAGCTCCAAAAGCTGCAGGACACGGTGAAGCCCATGCCGGCGGGTACGGCGCAGACGATAATCGAGCGCGAACTCCATGCGCCGGTGGAGGAACTCTTTGCCCGCTTCGACCCAGAGCCCCTCGGCTCGGCGAGCATAGGGCAGGTACACAGGGCGGTGCTGCGGGGTGGGGAGATCGTGGCGGTCAAGGTACAGCGCCCCGAGGCGCCGGGCAGGGTCGAGTCGGATCTGGAGCTCATGCGCGACTTCGCCGATTTCCTGGACCGCAGGTTCGGGCAAAGGATCCTGGTGGACGTGCGTAGCCTCGTGGCGGAGTTCGAGACCGTGATCCGGCGCGAGCTGGAGTACGCCGCGGAAGCCGCACACGCCCGCCGTTTCGCTGCAAACTTCGCCGGGACACCGGTCGTGATCCCCAAGGTCTACCTGGAACTCTCGACTTCGCGGGTCCTTACGCTGCAATACGTCGAAGGGACCCGCTTCCGCGACATCCGGCCCCTGTTACTAACCCCGTCCGAGCGGCGGCGGGTGGCCTCGATGGGTGCCGACGCGATCTTCAAGATGGCCTTCGAGGACGGCTTCTTTCACGGCGACCCGCATCCTGGCAACCTTCTGCTGACGCCTGAGGGTGACCTCGCCCTGCTGGATTTCGGCATGGTTGGTTACATGAGCCGCGGGGACATCGAGGCACTCAGCCGACTGTTTGTCGCCGTCATACAGCGCGACGCCGGAGCCGCGCTGCGGGGGCTCGAGTCATTAGGCGTCCGATACACACCCGAGGTGCGACCCGACCTGGAGCGGGACCTCAGGGAGTTCCTGAACAAGTACTCGGGACTCTCGGTCGGGGAGGTGACCCTCGGGCAGGCGCTCTCCGAACTTATCGCGCTGGCAAGGCGCTACCGGCTCAGGGTGCCGCCGGTCTTCCCGCTCCTGACCAAGGCTCTGGTGACCGCCGAAGGCCTGGCGCGCGCGATTGACCCCACGATAAACGTCTACGAGGTAGCCAGGCCCTACGCGCAGAGGTTGCTGCTCGAACGCTACCACCCTGAGGTCGTACTGAAGGACGCGCGGGAACTCACGCTAGAGTATGCCCGATACCTTGAAAATTATCCCGAGCAGCTCAGGCAGCTCCTTTCGGAGGTCGCGGACGGGGAGCTTGAGGTGCAGCTCAGGCACGGCGGGCTCGACGAGCTCGTTGGCGAGGTAGACGTACTCGCCAACCGGCTCGTCTTCGCCGTCGTCACGGGGGCGCTGCTGCTCGGTTCCTGCGTGCTCGGGGTCTTCGAGCGGGGTGGTCCCCATGTGCCGTACGTCGGAGTACAAGTGGTCAGCTTCGTTGGGTTCACGCTCGCCTTGATCATGGGTGCGATTCTTCTCCTTATGATCTTCCGTTCCGGCCGCTTGTAGCATCTCCGCTTCTCAACACCCCAGCACGCTACGCCCTTCAGGCTTCGCTTGTCAGAAGGAGGCTTCAGGCATCAGTAATTTAGCTGTAGCCTGATACCTGAAACTTCCTAGCTTAAATGCTGGCAAGCTGACACGATATAATCTTGTATATGGAACCCGTCCGCACAGAGGAACGTCCGAGGGCGATACCGGCGCCAGCGGTAACCATATCTTCTCTCATAGAGAAGGTCTCCGCCTACGGCCCCGAGGGCACGGAGGAGCTGCTGGCCGAGGGCTACAACGTCGCCCACGCGGCGCACAGGGGCCAGACCCGCAAGAGTGGGGAGCCCTTCGTCTACCATCCGCTCGCGACGGCGGGCATCCTCGCCGAGTTGCATCTGGACCCGACGACCGTCGCCGCGGCCCTGCTGCACGACGTGCTGGAGGACACCGGCGTCACCAAGGAGGAGCTCGCGGAGAGATTCGGCGACGAGCTGGCGGAGATCGTGGACGGGGTCACCAAGCTCAAGCGGCTGCCCGCCGGGAACCTGGAGGACGCCCAGGCCGAGTCGCTGAGGAAGATGATCGTAGCTATGAGCCGGGACGTGCGCGTCATCATCATCAAGCTCGCCGACAGGCTTCATAACATGCGCACGCTCGCCTATCTCAAGCGCGAGACCCAGCTTGCCAAGGCTACCGAGACTCTTGAGATCTACGCCCCGCTGGCCCACCGGCTAGGAATCTACTCGCTAAAGTGGGAGCTTGAGGATCTCTCTTTCGCCGCCCTCCACCCGCGGCGTTACGAGGAGATCAAGCGCCTCGTTGCGGCCCGCCGGGGCGACCGGGAGGCGTTCATAAACGGGACGGCTGCCGAGCTCATCCGGCGCCTGCAGGAGGCCGGGATAGAGGCCGAGGTGAGGGGGAGGGTCAAGCACTTCTATTCCATCTACAATAAGATGGTCCGGCGCAACAAGGAATTCAACGAGATCTATGACCTCGCGGGTTTGCGGGTTGTCGTAGATTCCGTGCGCGACTGCTACGGGGCGCTTGGCGTCATCCACTCGCTCTGGAAGCCGATCCCTGGCCGCTTCAAAGACTACGTTGCGATGCCCAAGTTCAACATGTACCAGTCACTGCACACGACGGTAATGTCCAACGAGGGGAAGCTCCTGGAGATCCAGATCCGCACCGGTGAGATGGAGGCCACAGCGGAGTACGGCATCGCCGCCCACTGGATGTACAAGCAGGGCCTCAAGGATAGCGAGGCGGCGCGCCTGGGCTGGCTCAAGAGCATGATGGAGTGGCAGAAAGAGACCACCGACGCCGCCGAGTTCATGGAGTCCCTCAAGGGTGAGCTCGGGGCAGATGAAGTCTACGTCTTCACCCCGAAGGGGGATGTGATCAGCCTCCCCTTCGGTGCCACCCCGATCGACTTCGCCTATCACGTCCACACCGAGGTCGGACACCGCACTATAGGGGCCAAGGTGAACGACAGGATCGTGCCGCTCGACTCGGAGCTGGTCTCCGGCGACAGGGTTGAGATAATCACCGGCAAGTCCGCGAGCCCGAGCCGCGACTGGCTGACCGTCGTCCAGAGCGGACGGGCGCGGAACAAGATCCGGCAGTTCTTCAACAAGGCCGACCGCGAGGACAACCTCAGTCTCGGACGCGAGAAGGTAGTCTCCTTCCTCAAGAAGCAGCGCATCGGGAAGGTGCCCTCCGGCGTCCTCGAGGACGTGGCGCGCTCGGTGAACTACTCGAACCCCGACGACATGCTCGCGGCCATCGGCGCGGGGGTTCTCTCGGCAGAGAACGTGACCCACCGCATCATCGAGCGCGTCCAGCCGAAGGAGGAGCCCAGCCCGAAGAGCCCTGCGCTTGTCCCGCTCCCGCTTCCTGAGGCCGGGACGGACGAGGAGACGGGGGTACGGGTCGTTGGCTCGACTGGCATCCTGACGCGGCTTGCCCGTTGCTGCACGCCGATGCCAGGGGACGAGATCGTAGGTTACGTATCTCTGGGTCGCGGGGTCACCGTACACTCCGAAACCTGCGCGAACGCCAGGGCCTTGAAGGCGCGGAGCCCGGAGCGGTTCGTAGAGGTCGAGTGGACCGTGAGCGGCGGCAAGCTCTTCACCGTCGAGCTCGTGGTCGAGGCGCTCGACAGGACGCACCTCTTGAGCGACATAACCAAATCCATCTCCGACGCAGGGGTGAACATCCTCTCCGCCCGGGTCGATACCATCGAGGACCGGACGGCGGTCAGCCGGTTCGCGTTCAGGGCAGGTAGCGTGGAGCACGTCGAGGAGGTAATGCGCAGGATCCGGAACATCCCCGACGTCTACGACGTCTACCGGGTCTCCCGCGACGGCACGCCCCTTGAGCAGTAGGAAGCCTTTTTGAGCGAGATCGAGCAGGTCATCCTCTCCATGGACGGCTTCGAGGTCAACGCCTACGTTATCCACGCGCCCGAGGGCGACATCATCGTGGACGCAGGGGCCGAGCCCGAGAAGATCCTCGCTGCCACCCGGAACCCGGTCTCTGCGGTCCTCATAACCCACGGCCACGCCGACCACATAAGCGCGCTGGACGCAGTCCGGGAGGCTACCGGGGCGCCGGTCTACATGCACCCCGAGGATGCAGAGGCCGCCGGCGTAGGGGGCTACGAGCCGTTACGGGACGGCGAGGGTATGGCTCTGGCAGGTCAGAGACTGGGCGTGGTCCACACGCCCGGTCATTCGCCTGGCTCTGTCACATTCGTGGTCGACAAGGATCAGATCGTCGGCGACCTCGTGTTGCCTGGGAGCGTCGGCCGGACGGATATCTCGAGAGCCTCATGGGAGGAGATCGAGGTCTCCCTGCGCAAGGTCATGTCCTACTGGGAGGACGAGACACGACTCTACACCGGCCACGGCCCAGTGCTATCTGCCATGGAGGAACTGCGTACGAACCCATATCTGCCCCCGGTCGTTCCGTGAGCGGCTACAGCGGACCAAAAGGCACCTACGACGTCTTCCCGGGCGGTCGGGAGCCACACGAGAGACCCGAGTTGTGGGCCTTCGTCGAAGGGCGCGCCCGCGACTTGTTTCACAGCTACAACTACTCGGAGGTTAGGACGCCCGTCTTCGAGGAGGCGCAGCTCTTCGTGCGGAGCGTCGGTGAGGCCTCCGACATCGTGCGCAAGGAGATGTTCGTCTTCGAGGACAAGGGCGGTCGAGAGCTGGCGCTGCGCCCCGAGGGGACGGCGGGGGTGGTGCGCTCCTACGTCGAGCATGGCCTCTACAAGCAGGCCCAGCCCCTCAAGCTGTTCTACGTCGGCCCGATGTTCCGCTACGAACAGCAGCAGAAGGGCCGCTATAGGCAGCACACCCAGATCGGGGTCGAGGTCCTCGGCTCCGCAGATCCGCTCGTGGACGTCGAGGTGATCTCACTCCTCTACGGTTTGCACCAGGCGGTTGGCGTCAAAGACGAAACGGTCTACCTGAACAACCTAGGCGACCTCGAGACGCGCCGCGCCTACATCCCCGAGCTGCGCGCGTTCCTCGAGAAACACCGCCATGAGCTAGACCCCGACTCCGCCGCCAAGCTGGAGACAAACCCCCTGCGCACCTTCGACTCGAAGGACGAGAACACCCAGGCGCTGCTCGCGGAGGCGCCCACCATAGGGGACTTCCTGAGCCCCGAGGCCTCCGCTCACCTCACTGCGGTGAAGGAGGGGCTCGGGGCTCTCGGCGTACCTCACGAGGTCGATGAGCGCCTCGTGCGGGGGCTCGACTACTACACTCTGACGGTCTTCGAGGCCAAGAGTCGTGCTTTGGGCGCGCAGGATACGGTGGGGGCTGGCGGGCGATACAACGGTCTCATCTCCGAGCTCGGGGGGCCAGATATCGGGGGGATCGGCTTCGGTAGCGGCGTCGAGCGCATCTTACTCGCCGCCGCCTCGCACGAAACGCCCGCCTCGCTCGACGTCTTCTTCGTCACCCTTGCCCCTGAGGCTCGCCTCACGGCCATGCAATTGGCGAGCGCCCTTCGAGCGGAGGGCCTCGCGTGCGACCTCGACTACGCGGACCGCAGCGCGAAGGGCCAGTTCAGGCAGGCAGACCGCTCCGGTGCGCGATACGCGGCCATTCTCGGCGAGGACGAGCTCGGACGGGGTGTCTGCACGCTCCGGGATATGGCCTCCGGCGAGGAGCGCGAGGTGCCGTTGTCAGGCGGGGCAAAGGAGCTGCTCCGCGCCGTAGCGCGTTGAGCCGCGCTGGATTGCAAGATTTACCTGCGGATCTCATCCAGCTCCTCCGCGCCGCCCCACGCGTCGTCGCGCTGACAGGCTCCGGCATCTCGGCCGAGAGCGGGGTACCCACCTTCCGCGAGGCTCAGACAGGGCTCTGGACGCGCTACGATCCGCAACAGCTCGCGACCCCGGAGGCGTTCGCCCGAGATCCCCACCTGGTATGGGAGTGGTACGAGTAGCGGCGCGATCTCGTTGCAACAGCCGCACCGAACCGGGGACATGAGGCGCTGGCGGCACTCGAGCGCCGGATCCCAAACTTCACCCTCGTGACCCAGAACGTGGACGGTCTGCACGCGAGGGCCGGCAGCCGGAACGTGGTGGAGCTGCACGGCAGCATCCTGCGCTCGAAGTGTTCGCTGGAAGACGAGGTGACCGAGCCCGAGGACCACGACGAATCAGTTCCGCCACTATGCCCAAGCTGCGGCGCTGACTGGGCGGGGCCTCAGCTAACGCGAGCGCATTCCGCCCACTTATAGCAGGGCGCACGGAGGAGCTCATCACCCAAATGAGTGATTTTCTGTAGGAAACGAGAATCCCGTAATCAACGGCGACGCCTTCTAAGAGGTAGGTCGACTGCTGGACGCCTCCACTGTCAAGGTTGCTGCGGACCCCGCCTGAGGAGAATCACGTGCGCAGCAAGGAGGCGGCCTCTTCCGCCACGAATCTCCCGAGGGCGGCGTAGAGTTCTTCGGCTGTCGCTGGGGTTGCGCGGCGAGGGTCTCCGCAGTACGCTTCCGGCGCCCCCAGCTCCGGAAACGTCCGGGCCCCAGCCGCCCGTCGCTCGGAGATGTTACGGGTGTCCCAGTTCGGGGGGAGAGCGTCGAGGGCTGCGCGGTCCACCAGCTCCGGTGCCCTAAGGAGCACCAGCGCCGTCTCCCACTCGCCGGCGTGGATGTCGTACTCTGGATACTCTTCTTTCAGGAGATGCAACAACCTAGGGAGGGCGCTCCCGTACCATCGGGATGCCCGCGCCAGCGCCCCCATCTCTGCGCCCTGCATGGCCCCAGCTTCTAACGCTTTCAGGTTCTCCTCCTCGGCGTGACCGCTCACTATGAGGGTTCGCCTGAAGCCCGAGCGTGTCAGACTTCGACAGATATCGGCTACGAGCGCCGTGACGACCTCCGCACGCACGGTGATGGTCCCGGGAAAGGGGGCTGCAACCTCCGCCAGGCAGTAGGGAAGCAGGGGCGCAACGACGCACTCGATGTCGCTGGCGGCCAGGTTGCGCGCGGCGCGCTCGCAGAGTTCGCGGGCGGCGATCAGATCGGTCCCCAGCGGGAGGTGCGGGCCGTGGGCCTCTGGCGGGCCGACTGGTAGCAGGGCTAGCTCCGTGCTCCCCGCAAGCCGCTCAATCTGGGGGTAGGTCATCCGCTCCAGGTAATGGAGCGCACCTCCTTGGAGCTCGCTCACTAGCTAATCGGTCCGATCATCGGATGCTCCATAGCAGTATATTGTTCGCGGTCTCTCCAGCGGAAGGCCTCCCGGAAGAACAACCTAAAGCTTATCCGCTGCATTCTATCGCTGTCGCAGCTCGTCGTAAGAATGGTCCCGAACGGGCAGCAAAGAATCCGGTGCGTGGTATCTTCTACGTCGGTAGATCACTCCTTAAGAAGAGAGGGCACGTGAAGATACAGAAGCTGGATCACATAGCGCTCTACATGGGCGACAGAGATGCGGCCGCGGGCTTCCTTACCTCCAACCTGGACTTTCACGTAATCGACCGCACCGACCGCTACACGCTTGTCGGGGCCGGGGGCAAGATCGGCAAGTTGACCCTCTTTGATGCCCCTGAGGATATCGAGTCGTCCCCTGGACCCATCGAGCGCATAAACATCCGCGTGGCCGACCCTGAGACCGCCGTCGCGCGACTTCCCGCGGAGGCAGACATCATGTCGCGTGATGGCGGCTTCCTCTTCACCGGCCCGGAGGGCTTACCCTTCGCCTTGGTTCCTGGACAGGGGGGCTTCACGGAATACGACCTCGAAGGGCTGGTCTTGCGCTCCGGCGATCCCGAAGGGTCGGCGCGCGATTTCGTAAAGATGGGCTTCGCGCCTGGGGAGACCGCCGCGACGGTGAAGGCCGGGGACTACCGACTGCGTCTCGTCGCCTCCGCAGCTGGCGTGGGGACACAACAAGGCATGCTCTACCACCTCGGTTGCCTGGTGGAGTCCGCGCAGGATCACCGCAGAGAGGCCGAAGAGGAGGGTTTCGAGATACAGGACTGGGTCGAAGGCCCAAACACCCTCGCGGTCTTCGTTCGAGGACCTGAGGGCGTGAGCGTCGAGTACGTCGAACATAAGCCCACCTTCTCCCTGACCTAAGCTTCTCCCGGATAGGCCGATGCACTGTATCGTCGTCGGTGGCGGTCTCGCAGGATTGGTAGCCGCCTTGCGGGCCATCGAGCTGGGCGCGCGAGTTACGCTGCTGGAGAAAGGTGATCGGCTCGGCGGCTCCTTTATCTTCTCCAGCGGCTACGTTTGGTCTTACAGAGATCTCCAGACCTTCCGGCGGCAAGTCCCGGGCGGCGAGATCTCCTTGCAGAGGCTCATCCTGCAGCGGCTGGAGCCCAGTATCGAGTGGTTGGAAGAGCGCAGCCTTCCGGCTCTCTCGCGCGAAACGGGCAACCCGCTGACCGCAGGGGTACGCCTGGATCCGAAGCAGACGGTCGCAGCGCTCTCGCGTCGCATCGCCGCTTCGGGGGGGCGGGTCCTGCTCTCCACGTCGCTGATCGGCCTCATGCAAGCCCCCAGAGGCCGCATAGCAGGGGTGCGAGTCAGCGCTGGCGGTGAGATCTCAGGGGCGGAGGCGGACGCAGTGATTCTGGCGTCGGGGGGATTCGCGGCAAACCCGGAGCTCGTGGGACGCCATATAATCCAGGGACCGGGCAGGATGCGGTTGCGGGCGCACCCTTGGAGCACAGGGGATGGCTTTCTCGCAGCGCTGGAGGCCGGAGGGCTGGCGAGCGCTGGCCTCGACGAGTTCTACGGCCGGAACCTGCCGGCTCCCCCAGCAGAATTCTCCGCGGATGAGTTCGTCGAGGTCTCCCAGCTCTACGGCCGCTATGCCGTTGCGATCAACCAGTACGGCGAACGCTACGCCGACGAGGCCGCCGACTGGTCCGAGACGGCCCTCGTAAGGGCCACAGCCCGCCAGCCGGGCCTCCGTGCGTGGTACGTGCTGGACACGGCGGCCCTTCAGAACCGCGTGCGGGAGCGCACCGTGGAGGAGATGGTCGCTACTGCCCGGCGCATCGGAGGTCCAGTTCTACGAGCCAGGAGCCTGGAGGAACTCGCTGGGCGCATCGCCGGGCGTGGGGTCCCCAAGGCAAGCGTGCTACGCACTCTGGACGAGTACAACGCCGCCGCCGCGACCGGTAGTGAGCTCTCGCCCCCGCGAAGCGCGCCCGCCGCACCCTTGCAGGATCCACCGTACTTCGCGGTCGAGGTCGCGCCGACGATAACTCACACCGTAGGTGGGCTCGCTGTGGACGAAAGCTGTCGGGTGCTGCTCCGGGAGGATGGCCGGCCACTCCCAGGCCTGTTCGCCGCCGGGGTCGAGGTCGGCGGTGTGTCGGTCGGAGGATACACGAGCGGTCTCGCTGCAGCCCTGGTCTTCGGGCTGGTCGCCCCGACGTCGGCGGTTGAGTAGGCAACACGCATCAGACTACAGGTAGATTACTGATGCCTGAGGCCCGTATTTCTAGCTTGTCGTTACCACGAGGTATTCGACAACATCCTCTGTCGAGCCGCGTTTGCTGAAGACTCCACGCTGTCTGTCGGCGCCGGTCCCTCCCGCCGCGATCTCCAGCACCCCCTCAAGCTCGGCCTCGCAGCCGAGGTCCTGGGAGACGGCGTGTAGCGACTCTACGAGGCTCCGGGCCGTCTTGCGGGCGGTGGCGCTGCGACCGGTAGAGAAGTCGTGCAGGTTGGCGTCGAGGCCGTAACGGGTGGCGCGCCACTTGTTCTCCTCGGTGAATAGCGGGTTTTCGGGGGGCCATTCGTCAGCGGTCACCACGAGGCACTGAGCGAGCGCTGCTAGGTAACAGGTCCGCGCGGTCTCCGTTTGCACGTCCGGAGCGCGAAGCTCGACGGTACCGAGCCTCGGATGAGGGCGGGCGTCCCACCAGCACAACGAGTAGTCAGGGATGCTCCCTGCGGCTACCAGGGCGTCGACGTGGTCCTCGAAGTCCTCCCAGGAGCGGAAGGTGGGCGGCAATCCCGAGCGCGGGACGAGGCCGAAAACCTTTACGCGCACCGAGGAGAGGCCGGTGTCGGATCCTGCCCAGAAAGGCGAGTTGGCCGAGAGAGCGATGAAGAGGGGTACGTGCCGGGAGAGGGTGTTAACGGCCCGGATCGCATGCTCCGCGTCGGAGACCGCCACGTGGACGTGCAGCCCGAAGATGGCCTGCATGCGCGCCGTCCAGCCCATCTCCCTCTCCACCTTGCGGTAACGCTCGTGCTCCGTAATCGGCTGCGTCGTGGCCTCGCTGAAAGGGTGTGTGCCCGCCGCCGCGAGTCGTGCCCCGCATCCCGCGGCGAGGTCCCGAACCCTGCGTCGAAGGGCGGGCAGCTCCGTCGCCAGCTCCGCTACTGTGTCGTAGATGGGGGATCTCGCCTCCAAGAAGGAGGCGAGTAGCTCGGAGGCGACGGAGTCCTCGGGGAGCCCGACGCTGGCGCGCGCCGCGAGTACGCTGTCTATGGCAGGGGTGAGATCAAGAGACGCGGGATCGACCAGCTGAAACTCTTCTTCTACCCCTACCGTGTAAGCGGGCGTCGCACCGAAGTTGGTCTCCATGCACATAATGTAGCAGCACGGTGAGCGCCCGTGTCCTCTCCGATCGCGAGGTCTAACTGGGCTGTTGCGGGAGGACTGCGCAATAGATATATTCCTGTCCGGAGCAATGGGAGCTCGCTTCAAAGGTTCGAGATGTTCGCGCGGGTTAGTACATTTCAGGGGCAGCCGGATCAGACGGCCGAAGGTATAAAGGTCGCGCGGGAGCAGATCCTGCCGGCGGCCAGACTGCAGGACGGCTTTCGGGGCATCTACCTGCTCTTCGACCGCGAGAGCGGGAGATCGCTGTCCATTACCCTCTGGGAGACCGAGGAAGACATGAAGGCGAGCGAGGATGCAGCCCTCAGGGCGCGCACCGAGAGCGCCGAGGCTGCGGGCGAGGTCATCGTGGGCGTGGAGCGCTACGAGGTCGCGCTGCAGGAGCTGAACACCTAGGCCCGGCTCCCGCTCTCGCCTACTTGTTCGCTTCTTCTGGGCGTGCCGTTGGGTCCGTGCCGGTCCTGCTGGCGGGTTCAGCGGGCAGGGCGATGTGCAACTCCGCTAACTGCTCCTCGGCGACAGGGCCGGGTGCGTCCATCATCTCGTCGCGCGCGGCCTGAGTCTTGGGAAAGGCCATGACCTCGCGGATGTTTGGCTGATCCCTGAGGACCATGATCAGACGGTCCACCCCCGGTGCTATGCCGCCGTGTGGCGGCGCACCGTAGCGGAAGGCCGTGAGTAGCGCCCCGAATCGCCGCTCTGCGTCCTCGCGCGAGATGCCGACGATGGAGAAGACCTTCTGCTGCAGCTCCGGGCTGTGGATCCTGATGCTCCCCGAGGCGAGCTCGACGCCGTTGGCGACCAGATCGTAGAGCTGGCCCACGACCTTCAACGGGTCGCTCTCCAGGAGGGGTAGGTCTTCCTCGCGCGGCATGGTGAACATGTGGTGCATAGGCTCGATCCGCTCCTCGTCCTCATTCCAGTCGAAGAGCGGGAAGTCCGCGATCCAGCAGAAGCCGAGTACGTTCGGGTCGGCGAGCCCGAGACGGTCCCTGAAGTGGAGCCTGAGGCGGTTCAAGCTCTCGAATACGACCGCGTCCTTGTCCGCAACCAAGAACATGTAGTCGCCGCTCTTTGCGCCAAGCGCCTCGCGCAGCGCTCTCTGCTCTTCGACCTTGAAGAACTTCGAGATCGGGCCTGCGAGCTCATCCTCCTCGACGCGGAAGTGGGCGAGACCGCGGGCACCGCCACTCGCGGCGAGGGCGGTCAACTCGTCGAGCTCGCGGCGCGACAGGTTCCCGAGGCCCCCGACGGAGATGCCGCGCACCGACCCGCCGGCCTCTACGGCCCCGCGAAAGACCTTGAACTCCGAAGCGCCGGCTATCCCGCTGACGTCATCCAGCTCCAGTCCGAAGCGAGTATCGGGCTTGTCTGAACCGAAGCGAGCAAGGGCCTCCGCGTACGTAAGTCGAGGGAACGGTACGTGGAGTATCTCCTTGCCTGTGAGCTGCTCCACGATCTCGACGTAGAGGCCCTCGACCAGGTCCAGGATCTCCTCCTGGGTTGTGAAGCTCATCTCGAGGTCGAGCTGGGTGTGTTCGGGCTGCCTGTCGCCGCGCTGGTCCTCATCGCGCAATGCCCTTGCTATCTGAAAGTAGCGCTCGAAGCCGGCGACCATCAGGAGCTGCTTGAACTGCTGGGGGGACTGGGGGAGGGCGTAGAATTGCCCCGGATAGAGGCGACTCGGGACCAGGTAGTCGCGGGCGCCCTCGGGCGTGGACCTTGTCAGGAGCGGGGTCTCGATCTCCACGAAGCCTCGCTCGTCGAGGTAGTCGCGCATGTGCTTGACGACCCTGTGCCGGATGACGATAGTGTCTCGCATCCGGGCGCGCCGCAGGTCGAGGTAGCGGTACTTCAAGCGGAGCAGCTCGTCCACGGGCAGGTCGCGGTCGATCTCGAAGGGCGGCGTCTCGGAGGCGTTGAGTACCATGAGATCGCTCGCCTCGACCTCGATCTCGCCGGTCGGCAACTCCGGGTTCTCGTTGCCCGCGGGGCGCCGCACGACCTCACCTTCGACCGAGACGCACCACTCAGGGCGTAGCTTCTCGGCGGCGGAGAAGACCTCGCTTCGTTCTGGGTCGAAGGTCACCTGGGTTATCCCCCAGCGGTCGCGGAGATCTACGAAGATCAAGCCGCCATGGTCTCTCCGGCGGTTCACCCAGCCCGCGAGCCTCACACGCTCGCCGACGTTGTCCTTGCGCAATATCCCGCCTGTCCGCGTCCTGAAGGGGTTGGTTGTTTCCCGGTCTTCCCGATGCAACGATCCTATCTCCTCTCTGCCGTTATCGCGCCTGCGCGTCGGGCGCAGCCACACGGCTCCACAAATGGTAGCCCAAACGCGAGAAGCTGGCGCACGTTTATCATCTGAGCGGCTCCTTGCGGGGTTTTCGCGTGCGTGCTAAGTTAGCGCAAACCTGTTCGGGGCCGTGCGGCTGGCGGATTCCCGGCAAACGGTAGGGGAGACGTTTATCCGAGTAAACGGGGTAAGGAGTTTGCCTGCGAGGGGCGGGCTGTTTCTGGCACTGATCCTCGCGGGGGCTCTCTCCGCCGGGTGCGGTGGTGGGGGGG
>DASZKL010000066.1:0-6877 GCA_035947015.1 Rubrobacteraceae bacterium | reverse complement strand
TCATCAGATCTCCCACGGGGCGCCTATCGTAGTATCTCAAGGGGAGGCGCAGAAGCCGCTCGAAGATGCGTTCCCGCATGGAGGCGAGGATGCTCTGCCCGATCGCGCCGACCTGGCGGATCTGGCCGCGCTGGGCCAGAGTGCCCGCGACGTAGACCCCTAGGAGAACCACCATCGTTCGGAACAGCCCGGCGGGATCTCCCCCCAGAATGTCGCGGTCTATGGCGCGCCCGATCAGCCACGGTCCGATGGCCTGGGAGAGCGCGCCGATCGCGACGAGCACGAGGGCGAGCGTCAGCGATCGGCTGTAGGGTCGCAGCTCGTCCAGCAGCTGCCGGGCCGCCGCGCTCTTGTCCTCGGCGCGCTCCTGGGGCGCGCGGGCCATCGACTCTATGCCGCGCATTCCCATGGGCTACCAGCGGCCTTCTACGGCCGGGCGGCGCGAAGACGCCTCTCTCAAACTGGCTCCAACCTCAGGGTGGTGGGCAGGGTCTCGGGGCGCAACATGGCCTCGGTCGAGGCCGGCGCCGTCCTTCCGTACTTGCTCCGGTAGGCCTCGCTGACCGCCTGTTCTTCGGTCACAGGAACGGCGCGCACCGGGATGCGGCGGTCGCCAACGTGCAAAGCTGCGCTCGGGTTCGCCGACACCTCCCTGTACCACCTGCCCTTCTCGCCGCGCACGGAGCGCACGAAGACGGTCCCCTCCAGCGTTACCACCCAGATTATCGTGCGGTGCATCGGGGCGTTCTCGTCCCGGCGGGTCTCGATCTGGACCTCCCTGGTCTCGTCGAGAAGCTGCGCGGTCTCGGCGTCGAACGACCCGTTCATATCGGGCTCCCTTCTCGCGGAGGCTTCTTCCTCTGGTCTCTCACGCCCCGGCTCGCTCCTCCGCTATCAGCTGCGAACCGAGTATCTCGTTGTAGAGCTCGCTGTCGCGCAGGAGCTCCTCGTGGGTGCCCATTGCGGCGATCTCGCCGTCGTCGAGGACCAGGATCAGGTCGGCGTCGCGCACGGTGCTTATCCTCTGGGCGATAACGAACACCGTGCGGCGGCTGTCGCGCATGAGCCGGTCGAGCGACTCCTGGATGGCGGCTTCGGTCTCGGCGTCCACCGCCGAGGTGCTGTCGTCCAGGATCAGGAGCCTGGGGTCTATGAGCAGCGCTCTCGCTATGGCAACGCGCTGGCGCTGGCCCCCCGAGAGACCGACGCCCCGCTCGCCGACGACGGTGTCATAGCCCTGCGGTAGAGCGCTTATGAACTCGTGCGCCTGGGCGGCCCGCGCGGCTGCCTCGATCTCTTCCTGTGTCGCACCGGGCTTGCCGTAGGCGATGTTGTCGCGCACGGAGCCTGAGAAGAGCAACGAGGATTGCATGACCACCCCGATCTGGCTCCTAAGGCTCGCCAGCGTGACGTCGCGAACGTCGTAACCGTCGAGGATCACGGCGCCGCCGGTAACGTCGTAGAAGCGCGGGATGAGATGCACGAGTGTGGACTTCCCCGAGCCGGTAGTGCCGAGGATCGCCACCGTCTGTCCCGGCTCGGCCTCGAAGTCGATGCCGCGCAGGATCTCGCGCTCGTCGCCAGGGTAGCGGAAGCGGACGTCGTCGAACTCGACGCGGCACGAGATGGGGGGGAGGGGTACCGCGTCCGGAGCGTCCTGCACCTCGAGCGGCGCGTCGAGAACCTCGAAGACGCGCAAGCTGGAGGCCCCTGCGCGCGAGATCCCCGCCGCAAGGAAGCCTATCGTGAAGATCGGGAAGAGCAGGAAGCCGAGGTAGGTGTTGAAGGCGACCAGTTCGCCCACGGAGAGACGACCGCCCATCACCTGCAGCCCGCCGAAGAGCACGATCATCAGGGTGCCTACGTTCGCGAGCAAGAAGACGAACGGGAAGTTGTTCGAGAAGGTGCGCACGGTCTCGAGGTTCTTGTCGAGAAGCTCGTCGTTGACCGAGCGGTAGCGGGCGCTCTCGTACTCCTCGCGGACGAACGTGCGGATCACGCGCACGCCCGCCAGGTCCTCCTGCAAGACCGAGTTCAGCCGCCCGAGCGTCTGCTGCACAGCCCTGAAAAGTGGCCCGATCCGACGGACGAAGCGCGTGAGCAGGACGAGGATGATCGGCACTATCGCCAGGGCCACGAGCGCGAGTTGCCAGTCGATGACGAGCAGCAGCGTAGTCGTCCCGAGGAGCATCACCACCGCCGCTGCCATCTGGACGGCGCCGCTTCCGACGAAGCTCCGGATCTGCTCGACGTCGCTCGTCAACCGCGTGACGAGCTGGCCGGTCTCGACCCGATCGTAGTAGCTGAACCCGAGGCGTTCGATCTTGGCGAAGAGGTCGTTCCTGAGGTCGTAGGCTACCCCCTGGGAAGCCCGCTCTGCCAGATACCCCTGCAAGAACGTGAACAGCCCGCGCAGAAGAGCCGCCCCGACGAGGCCGCCGACCGCTAGCAGAATGACGCTCAGGCGCCGCGGGGCGATCCCTTCGTCTATGGCGTATGCGATGAACTGCGGTGTCGCCAGACTCGCCGCCGAAGCGAGGAGGAGCGCCGTAAACGCCCCGAGCGCCTCACCCTTGTAGGATCTCAGGTAGAGGAGCGCCCGGCGGACGGCGAGGAGCCCACCCGCGAAGCTCGTCTGCTGCTCCAATCGTGCTATCCGTCCATCTGGGTCGTGTGCTCGGGCCGCACGAAGACGACTACCCGCTCGTCGCCGGGCTTGTGGTTCTTGTACTCGTCGTCGCCGCGGTACTTCTTGGCCATCGAGTTGATGAAGGCGAGCTCAGGTTCCTCCTCGAGGCGCTCCACGACGCCCCTGATCTCCAGGTATCGGTAAGGATCCTCGGGATCGACTATGGAGAGGGCGATCCGGGGGTCCCGCTTGACGTTGCGGTACTTCTGACGCTTCTTGGTCTGGCTGAACCTGATGTGCTCCCTGTCCCAGTCGAACCATACAGGGCTGCACTGCGGCTCGCCGCCCGGCCCGAGCGTGGCCACGTGCGCCAGGGCCGTGCTCTCCAGAAGATCCTTGTGGCTATCGGGGATTATCGAAAGCCTGCTCTTTGTGGTCATGGATTCCTCTCTCTTCTTCGTTCGTAATATCTGCCTTCGGCCGGGAGCCCGAACGCGATCCAGTCCTGCTTGCCACCGCTGTACTCGCGCACATTGGAGTACCCCATGGCCGCCAGTTCACGGGCGGCTCTCTCCGAGGCCGTTCACGGAGGGTCGATGCAGTAGACGACGATCTCGGCGTCCTTGTCAGGCAGGAGCTCGGAAGCGCGCTCCCTCACCTCGTCCGCCGGCAGGTTGATCGCCCCCGGCAGATGGGAATGCCGGTAATACATCTTTGGCATCGTGTCTACCAGTACGAAGTCATCCCCGCGATCCATCTTGGCCTTCAAATCGTCCCGTGAGATGTGCTCCACTCGTCGTCTCCTTTGCTGCCAGCCCTGAGAGTCTAACCCACACCCCCGGCGGATAGCGCACATCATCTCCAGTGGGGTAAGTTGCGAGCGTGTCACTTGCTGCGGATGGACGTGGAGGCGCTACTCGAGGGCGCCGACAACCTCGCTAGCCGATCGCACCAGCTCTCCGCTTCGCACCAGCTCCTCGGCCCTTCTCAGGTCGGGGGCGAGGAAGCGATCTCTCTCCATGAACGGAACCTCGCGCCTGATCCTTTTCGCGACGGTGCCCGTCGCGGCGGCGGTTCGAAGGGGAGCGCGTAGTTCCAGGGCCTGGGTGGCGCAGAGGGCCTCTATCGCCAGTATGCATTCGAGGTTCTCGAGTACCCTGCGCAGCTTTCGCCCCGCGCTCCATCCCATGGAGTTGTGATCCTCCTGCATCGCCGAGGCGGGGAGAGAGCTCACGCTCGCGGGAGCGGCGAGCCGGCGGTTCTCCTCGGTGAGCGACGCCGCCGCGTAGTGGGAGATCATGAACCCCGAGTTGGTGCCCGCGCGCGGGCTCAGGAAGGGGGGGAGGCCCTGCGACCGCGAAGGATCTAGCATCCTATCTATCCTCCGCTCGGTTATCGCGCCCACCTCGGAGGCGGCGATTGCCAAGAAGTCAAGGGCGAAGGCGAGGGGCTCGCCGTGGAAGTTGCCCGTGCTCTCCACCCTCCCATCGGGGAACACAATGGGGTTATCAGTCGTGGAGAGTAGCTCCCGTTCGGCAGTCCTGGCGGCGAAGTCCCTGGTATCCCGCGCGGCTCCGTACACCTGGGGGGCGCACCTCAGCGAGTAGGCGTCCTGGACCAGATGCGTGGAGTCGCGGTGTGAGGCAACGATGGTGCTTCCCTCCAGCATCCTGTACAGGTTGCGGGCGCTCGAAATCTGCCCGGGATGGGGCCTGACGGCGTGCAGCTCCTCCCGGAAGACCCGATCCGTGCCGAGGAGAGCCTCCACGGACATCGCCGTGGTGACGTCGGCGGTCGTCAGCAGGAGCTCGAAGTCCTCGAGCGCCAGGATCAGCATCCCAAGCATCCCGTCGGTGCCGTTGATAAGGGCGAGCCCCTCTTTGGTTCGTAGCCGGACGGGCTCGAGACGAGCCTTCTCCAGCGCCCTTCGCGCGGGGAAGATCTCGCCGTCCTCGATCACCCACCCTTCTCCCGTGAGACAGAGCCCGACGTGCGCCAGGGGGGCGAGATCCCCGCTCGCCCCGAGCGAGCCGTGCTCCGGGACGGCGGGGATCAATCCCGCGTTCAGGAGGGAGATCAGGGCCTCCACCAGCTCGACGCTAACCCCGGAGAACCCCATCGCGAGGGTCTTCGCCCTGACTACCATCATCGCTCGCACGACCTCGGGTTCCACGAACGGGCCTGCTCCGGCCGCGTGGCTGCGCAGGAGGGAGTGCTGGAGCTCGCGGCGCTCGGGCGTAGGGATGTGCGTGGTTGCGAGCGCTCCGAAACCGGTGGTGACACCGTAGACCGGACGCTCCTCGTCGATTATCCCCTCGACGTGGCGCCTGGAGGTAAGAATGAGCTCTCTGGCCTCCTCGCTCATCGTCACCTTGGCCCCCTGTCGCGCCACCGCGACGACGGATTCCAGGTCGAGGCTGTCTACGCTAACTTGCATCCGGTGGTAGTTCGACGACTACGTACGCCTCGACCGTGGCTTCCTTGCCCTTGACCTGGACGCCGCCAAGCGGTTCGACGAAGGTGCCATCGGGTAGTTCGCTGTAAGTCCGGGCGCCGATAACCACCTTGCCGGGCTGCGCCTTGCCCTCGAGCCGGGAGGCGAGGTTGACCGTGTCCCCGATAACCGTGAAACTGCGGCGCCCATCCGCACCGACCAGCCCGACCATAACCTCGCCCGTGTTGACGCCGACGCGAAAGCGCGGCCACCCCGGATTGCGCGCGATGATGCGCCCTGTCGCATTCTGGATTTCGAGCCCGGCCCGTACGGCCCTGAGGGCGTGATCCGGCTGATCGCCGCGCGTGTTGAAAGTGACCATGATCGCGTCGCCGATGAGCTTGTCTACAACACCGTCGAGTTCGCGGGCGATTACCGGCACGGTGGCCTCGAAGTACTCGTTGAGCATCGCGCTCACGTCCATCGGGTCGGCGCGCTCGGAGAACGAGGTGAAGCCCTGCAGGTCCGCGAAGAGGACGCTGACTTCGCGGCGCTGGCTGCGCGTCTCGTCGAGGTAGAGGTCGCTGAAGCGTTCCTCGTGCCACTGCCTGCGGGCCGTGTAGGCGACGGTAGCAAACGCAGCGATCATGAGCAGGTGCCACTCCCACCATGTCGCATGCCAGCTGCGCGCGAACGTTATCGCGATGAGGGCCTCGGCGAGAAGGGTGAAGGCGGTGATGACGCTCGCCGGTAGCGCCCGAAGGCGTTGCCTCCAGATCGCGTAGTATCGCCCCGCGGCAATCGCGTAGAGGATGATGCCTAAGAGGGCTAGGACCATCAGCGACGACCTGGCCACCTCGGCCGGAAGCGGCTGGTTGAGCAGCGGAAGGCCCGCGAGCGAGTACACGGCCCAGACGGCTACTACGGCGAGGACGACGCCGCGAAGGATCCTCTCCCTGCGCATCATGGCCGGCGAGAGGTCGGGGTTCGCGTGGACGAACGACGAAGCGACGGCGAAGACCGAGGCCATGACGAGGCCGAACGGCGTCGCGATCACGAAGCCTGCGTTCTCGTAATCTAGCAACACCCCCGGGGTCGCGAGCGCGTGAAGCCCCAGGAAGCTGGCGCTCACAAGGAAGGCGAGCGAGATGAACAGGAGCCTGGCGTCGCCGCGGCGATGCGCCGCCTCACCCATCGTGAAGGCGAGGATGCCGTTCAAGAGGGCGGCACCGAGGACGAGCCAGAAATGCGACGGATGGTGCTCCCAGCGCACGTCGAGCCTCGGCTGCCAGAGGAGAAGCCCGAGTCCCAGGAGGGGAAGCGCCACGGGGAGGGCCCAGAGAGCAATACGCGCGCGCATCCCGGCCCGCTAGCCCGCGGCTTTCCCGAAGCGTGACAGATCCCTCACCTCCACGATCACCCCGAAACCCGGCTGGCCGGACCGTTCGACAGGGTGGTCCTCAGCGCTCGACTGGCGGTTGCGCTCGGTCACCAATTCCCCTCACTGGATAGCAATCGCACCGGACTGTTGGGGCTCTAGATCCCTCATTCCCGGCTATCGACGTGTAAGTCCTTGTGAACCTCACCTCTGAAGGGATTATGCCATGGATCATAGAGCCCTGGCCGAACCGCAGCAAAAGTCACCCGGCGGACCAGAGGTAGTGCGAGAAGGGTAACGTGACGTGAAAGCCGTCCCGCCGGGTTCGATCATATAATGCGCCCGGACCGGCAGAAAAATACATCGTGCCCGCGGACACGGCGCTACTCTACCAGAGCGGACAGATAGTAGATGCTCAGAGCATCTAGGTGCCTGA
>DASZKL010000065.1:0-5987 GCA_035947015.1 Rubrobacteraceae bacterium | reverse complement strand
GCCTCCTCCTCCACCAGCGCCCCCGCCGTACTCATTACCACCGCCACCGCCGGATCCGCCGCTGTCGGAGCCCCCACTGCCGGAGCCGCCACCGCAGGCGGCGAGCACCGAAGCGCCCGCAGCACCCACGCCCAGGGCGGTTCCGAGGCTTATGAACCTTCTGCGCGAGATCCTCTCTTCCACCGACGCTCCCTTCGTCGTTCCTTGCGGACAGTACAGCTAGATACGCAAGAGGAGCGGCTCCGGTTCTCCATCCCCTCGCCCCGGTCGTGCGTATACGTAAAATAAGGATACCCTGGAACCTCGGAGAGGAGCCTCGCGGTGAACGGCATGGTGTGGGTGCGCATACTCGTTGGGGCCGTCTGGCTCAACGGCGCCGTGGAGAAGCTGCTGAACCCGGAGTTCCCACAACAATTCGCGACCAGCCTCCAGGCCGGAGGCTTCATCTCGGCGGCACCGCCGTTCTTCCAGGATTTCATGCGCGGCGTCGTCGTGCCCAACGTCGAGCTCTTCGCGCAGCTCATGCGGGCGGGCGAGCTGGCGCTGGGGATAGCCCTGATCCTGGGTCTCCTCACGAACCTCGCCGCCTTGGGCAGCGTGGGCTTGAGTATCGTAATCGTGCTATCCCAGGGCGGCGTTAGGCTCGGTGCGGGCCTCGGGGCACCCGAGTTCATTACCATAAACGTGCTTGTGGCCCTGATCTCGATAGTGATCCTGCTCAGCTCCGCCGCGAAAGCCTACTCCGTGGACGCGATCCTCGCTCGCAGGAGACCCTCCCTCTCGCCCCTGCTCACGAACCGCCGCGCGTAGCGCCAGCCTTCGGCTTCCGCTTATCAGCATTTCAGCTTGCTCTGCCCTGACTAGCTGACAAGTCGCCCGCAGGGCGACGTGCTGACAAGCGAGGGCCGCTAGGACCGAAGCGTGCTGAAAGCTGCCCAAAGGGCAGCGTGCTGGCCAGCTACAAAAACGCCGGGACCAGTTCGCCCTTTACGAGGTCGGCGTAGCTCTCGCGCTCGCGGACGACGGCCCACCGATCTCCGCGGACGAGGACCTCTGCGGGGCGGGGACGGGAGTTGTAGTTCGAGGCCATCGAGAAGCCGTATGCGCCGGCGCACATGATCGCGAGCAGGTCGCCCTCCCTCGCGTCGGGCAGCTCGCGGTCGCGGGCGAGGTAGTCGCCACTCTCGCAGACCGGGCCCACGAGGTCAGCGTTGGCGACCGAGCCGTTCTCGCTAACCGAGCGCACCTCGTGGTGGGCGTCGTAGAGGCTCGGTCTCAGGAGGTCGTTCATGCCAGCGTCGGCGACTATGAAGTCCTTCTCCCCGCTCTTCTTGCGGTAGACGACGCGTGTCAGGAGGGTGCCGGCCCCGCCGGCTATGTAACGCCCCATCTCGCAGAGTATCTTTACACCCGTTGCCTCCAGCGTCGGCCTGACGGCGTCCACGAGCTCTCTGGGCGTCGGGGCCTCCTCGTCCTTGTAGCGGATGCCAAGGCCGCCGCCGATATTGAAGAACCTGACATCGAAGCCGCGACCCTTGAGTTCCTCGACCAGCTGGGCGCTCTTCTCGACGGACTCGGTGAAGGGGGCGAGCTTGGTTATCTGGGACCCTATGTGCTGATGGACCCCGATGAGGTCGACGCTCCGGTACTCCGCCACCCGCTCGGCGAGCGCGAGCGCCTCGTCTGCGGGAATGCCGAACTTGTCGAAGGCCCGCCCGGTGGCGACGTGCTCGTGGGTCTCGGCGTCCACGTCCGGGTTGACCCGCAGGGCGACCCTGGCGCGCTTGCCGTGCCTGCTGGCGAGCCTATCGAGGTGCTCGAGCTCCGAGGCGGACTCGACGTTGAAGAGCAGGATGCGCTCCCCCAGGCCAGCCATCAGCTCCTTCTCCTTCTTGCCGACCCCGGCGAAGACTACCTTCTTCGGGTCGAACCCGGCTCGCATCGCCCTGTAGAGCTCGCCGACGGAGACGATATCAGCCCCCGCCCCGAAGGAGGCCAGAGCGCGCAAAACGGCGAGGTTCCCGTTCGCCTTCACCGCGTAACACACCAGGTGATCCAGGCCCGAGAACGCCTCGTCCAGCTCTCTATACGCCCTCTCCAGAGCGGCGTGGCTGTAGACGTAGACGGGGGACCCCGCGTCCTCGGCTATCTCGGAGAGCGGCACGTCCTCGCAGCGGAGAACGCCCGCCTCGTAGTGAAACTCGTCCAAAGGTCTACCTCCTCCTTTTCCTAGCCCCGCGGCTCCGATGGAAGTGCTATATTGCTTGCTCTCGGCAAGCGGAGGCTAAGGGGAATATACCCTGTGCTGAAACCCGGCGCGAGGAGGAGCATGAACCACCGCAGCAGACCCGCACGCACCTTCTCTCCTCCCCTCCTCCTCAACCCCGTGCTGGAGAAGGGCGGCGCGTACCCTCTGCTCAGGCTGGACGAGCGCAGGCGCGAGGTCGAGGAGCAGGGAACAGGACTCTACGACTTCGGCACGGGAGATCCCCGCGAGCCGACCGAACCGGGGATCAGAGAGGCCCTGCTGAGCGGTGTTCCAGAGGTGAGCCAGTACCCGACCACACCAGGCAAGAAGGAGTTGCGCGAGGCTTTCTGCGGCTGGGCGATGCGGCGCCACGGCGTCGCGCTCGACCCCGACACCGAGGTCCTCCCCGCCACCGGCTCCAAGGAGGCTATCTTCCACGCTCCTCTGGCCTTCCTGCACCCCTCGCACGAGCGGCGCGCGGTCTCCTACGGCACACCGGGTTACCCTGTGTACGAGCGGGGGACCCACTTCGCCGGAGGCGACCCGCTGCCCGTGAGGTTGAGAGCCGAAGATGGATATCTGCTCCGAACAGAGGACGTGGACCCGTCGAAGGTGCGCATACTCTGGATCAACTACCCTCACAACCCCACTGGCGCGAGCGCGACGTACCCGTACCTGGAGAAGGTGGCCCGCTTCTGCCGCGAGCACGACATACTGCTCTTCTCCGACGAGTGCTACAACGACCTCTACTCCGGCGAGCCGCCGCCCTCTATCCTCGAGGTAACCAGAGAACGCACGCTCGCCTTCTGCTCGCTGTCCAAGCGCAGCGGCATGACCGGCTACCGCTCGGCGATGATGGCCGGCGATCCCGAGCTCATTGCTGCTCTCAAGAAGCTGAGACCCTCCATCGGCGTCGCGCCGCAGGTCTTCGTACAGGAGGCCGCCATTGCAGCCTGGAGCGACGACGAACACGTAGAAGTGAGACGCCGGATCTTCGGGGAGAAACGTGCGCTGTTTGTGGAGTTCTTCAAACGGGCGAAGCTGGAGTTCGTGCCCACCGCCGCGAGCATCTATCTGTGGGTCGCGGTGCCAGGCGGGGATGACGAGGCATATGCACTGCGCCTGCTCGAGGAGGGCATCGTAGTCGCCCCGGGTCGCTCGTTCGGGCCGGGCGGCGAAGGGTACGTCAGGATCGCGCTCGTCCCTGGACTGGAGGAATGCTGGAGGGCGATAGAGCTGTGGGAGGGCGTGATCCGCTGAGTGCGAAAGGCGCTCAGCCGAGCGCCAGCGCCACGATGCCAGCGACCACCGCCCCGGCGGCGAGGAGGCGGCGGCGAGCGTCACCCTCGACGAGCAGCTGCGCCCCCATCGCGGTCGCGATGAGGATGCTCACCTCGCGGGCCGGGGCTACGTAGCTCACCGGGGTGAACGCCAGGGCGGTGAGGACCAGGATGTAGGCGAGCGGGGCCAGCACCGCAACCCCGAGCACCGCCGCCTTGTGGGCGCGCCAGAGCGCTCGCACCTCCCCGCGCCGGCGCGCGGCGAGCGGGGTGAGCAGGAGCGCCCTCACCACGTTGGACCCCCAGTCCTGCAAGAGGGGCGGGATCAGGAGCGCGCTCACGGCGTGCTTGTCCCACAGGGTGTAGGACGCAATGAAGACGCCGGTCGCGAGCCCGTAGGCAACCCCGCTACTGGAGCGCATCGTCTGCGCGTCTTTCGGCTCGCGCGTCAAAATGAAGACGCCTGCCACGATAAGGAGCACGCCGCAGAGGGCCAGCAGCGACGGACGCTCCCCGAAGAACGCTATCGCCGCCGCGGTGGCGAGCAGGGGTCCGGTGCCGCGGGCGAGAGGGTAGACCAGGGAGAGGTCCCCAACCGCGTACCCTCTCTGCAAGAAGAGAAAGTACCCGAGGTGCAGAACGCCGCTGCCGAGCATGAACAGAAGCTCGGGAGGCCCCAGGCGCGGCTTCTGCAGGACCACTACCGCGACCGCAAGCGGCGCGTAGAGCACGACCGCGAGGGAACCGGAGAGCCAGACGAACACGGCGCTGTCGGCCTCGCTGCCGGCGTACTTGGCGAGCAGGTTCCAGGTAGCGTGGAGAAAGGCCGCAGTGAGGACCAGCGTAAGGGCCAGAAACGTCATCCGTACTCGGGGTTCCTTTCTCTCGCGGGCGGGCAGTATAGCAACGGAGCGTAGTTACGGAACGGGCCCTGCTAAACTGGCGCACGTGCCGACAGATGATCCGTACCGGGAGGGATGCCGCCGACATGAGGGAGAGAATAGAGGCCGCGTTCGAGGACCGGGGGCTGCTCGCGGACGAGGCGCATCGCAAAGCCGTCTTCGAAACCGTGGCAGCGCTGGATCGGGGCGAGGTGCGGGTGGCGCAGAGAGTGGATGGCGAGTGGCGCTCGAACGCGTGGGTGATGAAGGCGATCTCGCTCTACTTCGTCGTCGCCGAGATGGAGACAATCGAGGTAGGACCGTTCGAGTACCACGATAAGATCCCAACCAAGAAGAACCTCGCAGCGGCAGGAGTGCGCGTCGTTCCGCCCGGGACGGTACGCTACGGGGCGCACGTAGAGCCCGGCGTCGTGGTGATGCCGGGCTACGTGAACATCGGTGCCCACGTGGGGAGCGGGACGATGGTGGACACGTGGGCTACGGTGGGCTCGGGGGCCCAGATCGGCAGGAACGTCCACCTGGCCGGCGGGGTCGGTATCGGGGGCGTCCTCGAGCCGCCAGGCGCGATGCCCGTCGTCATAGAGGACGGTGCGTTCGTCGGCTCGCGGGCCGTCGTCGTCGAGGGGGTGCGCGTCGAGGAGGAGGCGGTTCTTGGGGCTAACGTCGTGCTCACGGGCTCTACCCAGATCGTAGACGTGACCGGAGAGGAGGAGGTAGTCTACAGGGGCCGCGTCCCGCACCGCTCCGTCGTCGTCGCCGGCGCCCGCACCAAGGAGTTTCCGGCAGGCTCATACCAGCTCCAGACGGCGCTCATCATCGGGCAGCGCCGGGAGTCCACAGACCAGAAGACCTCCTTGAACGAGGCCCTCCGGCAGTTCGGGGTGAGCGTTTGAGGGAACAGTTGCTCGAATATCTGCTCTGGTTCCTCGAGCGCCCGAGCGTGACTGGCGAGGAGGGGCTCCTGTGCGACGATCTGGAGGCCCGGATATCGCGGCTTCCGGGCTGGAAGGCCGAGCGTTTCTCGAACAACGTAATCGTCAGCCGGGCCGAGCACGACGGTTCGAGGGCGAGGATCCTCCTCGCCGGGCACCTGGACACCGTGCCGGATCCAGAGGGCGGCCTCCCGGTACGGGCCGAGGGGGAGCGGATCTACGGCCGCGGCGCCTCGGACATGAAGGCCGGGGATGCCGTGATGCTCTCGCTGCTTGAGAACTTCCCGTGGGAGAACTCGTGGGCTGAGCCGTCCTTCGTCTTCTACGAGCGCGAGGAAGGACCCTACGCAGAGAACGGGCTCGAGGTTGTCTTCACCAAGAGTCCGTGGGTGCTCGAAGCCGACCTCGCTCTGTGCATGGAGCCGACGGCCGGGGCCCTCGAGGTCGGGTGCGTGGGAACAGCGCAGATCGAGGTGACGTTCAGGGGCCGCGCCGCCCACTCGGCCAGACCGTGGCAGGGGGAGAACGCGCTAACTGCGGCCGGCAGATTCCTTGCAGATCTGCACGAGAGGCAGGTGGAGGAGACCATCGTCGAGGGGCTGACCTTCTACGAGGTCCTCGTGCC
>DASZKL010000064.1:0-1574 GCA_035947015.1 Rubrobacteraceae bacterium | reverse complement strand
AAGTAGTAGACGCCGGGCGTGCCAGGGACGCCTTCGGCGAGGTGCTGCTTCTGCGGTTTGATGCGCCCGTACCTCCCGCCACGCAGCGTCGCCGCCTCCCCTACGCTTTGCACCCCGGCCGAGCGCAGAAGCTTCAGGAGCCTCAAGAACACGCCCGCCGTCGCCGCGGCGTCCGAGAGCGCCCTGTGGTTCGGCATCGCCTGCACGCCGAAGTGAGAGACGAGCGAAGCGAGCCGGTAGCGCCTGAGCCCTGGCACCAGGCAGCGCGCGAGCCTCAGGGTATCGAGTAGCGGGTTGGGGAGCGGAGATCCACCGCGTGCCGCGGTGATGAAAGAGCAGTCGAAGTGGACGTTGTGCCCTACGAGGATCGAGCCCTCGACGAACTCCTCGAAGCTGGCCATGGCCTCGGAGACGCCGGGGGCCTTGGCGACCATGTGGTCGGTTATGCCCGTCAGGCGCACGACGAAGGGCTCTATAGGTCTCCCCGGGTTGACCAGCGTCGAGAACTCCTCCACCACATCACCGCGCACGAGCTTGAGGGCACCGAGCTCCGTGATGCCCCCCTTCCCCGCCGAGGAACCCGTGGTCTCGATGTCGAAGACCACGTAGGGAGCGTCATCGAGGGCGAGCGAGGTCAGATCGGCCGTCCTCAACACCTCGCCCTCCCAGAGAAAGCGGGGATCATCCTCGATGAGTCTCTCAACGTGGACCCTGGCTTCGCCGTTCGGTTCAGGGAGGGAGAGAAACCTGGCGGCGATCTCCTCTGGGCTCAGCGGCTCGTGGCCCTTGACGAAGCCGTAGAAGCTAGGAGACACGGACCCCCGTCCGCGCGGCACCGTTGTTGGCCAGAGCCGCCTCGGCGATGGCCGTGGCCTGCGCCTCGGTCACGCCGGGGATGGCGACGAGATTCTCGTAGGAATACTCATCGTCGAGCAGGCCGCTCGCAAGGACCTTCGCCCGAGTCTTTATACCGACACCGGGCATCTTCTTCGTGTGGAAGAGCTTGCCCCGCTGGATGCGCAGAGCATCGACCCCGGCGAGAGACTCGCCATCAACCAGGACGCGCCTCAAGGTATCGGCGAAGTGCTCGACCTGCTCAGGATAGTAGACGCTGCGGCTCATGAGGGAGGGCGTCATCGATAGTGGATGCACGAGGTTCGCGTCGCGGACCGTGGTGTGGCCCGGCGGCTCGTTCGCGCCGAGAGGATCCGGGTCCCCGAGAACACGCGCCCGCAGCGCGTGATCCCACACCTGCTCCTCGAGATCTTCCCCAAGATCCAGCTCCGTAATCACCGGGCGACCCCGGAAACGATCGTTTCGGTTGGCGGCGTAGAGGAAGCGCCGCCCGCTCCTCTCGTTCTCGAAGAACTCGAGCACGGCGCGGGCTCTCTTCTCGCCGATGCCCGGCAATCGCGCCAGCATCTTGCCGTCCTTCGCCGCTATGAGTTCCCGTAACTCCTCAGGATCCACGGCCTCGGCCGCCTTCGCGGCGGCCCTGCGGTCAACGCCGCGGACGCGCTCCAGGATGCCCTGCACGCTCTCCGGGCAGACGCCGCGCCTGAGGTGGTTGATCT
>DASZKL010000063.1:0-5049 GCA_035947015.1 Rubrobacteraceae bacterium | reverse complement strand
CTTATTCTCACGGAGAGGAGGATCGCGTTGAGTACGGAGAAGACGAGGGCGGTTATCCAGGCACCGAATATCAGGGGGAACGTGAGTATCTCCACGACAACTACGACGTAGTTGGGATGCTTGAAGTACCTGTACGGGCCGCGCCGCACCAGCTCCGCACCGGGCACGACCAGTATCCTGGTGTTCCAATTCTCGCCCAGAGAGAAGATCGCCCAGTACCGCAGCGGCTGCACGAGGAGAAAGAGCGCGAGGGGCACGGGCCAGTATGCAGGAAGATCGGGTCCGCGCAGGGCGCCTTCGACGAGCGTGGAGAGCAGCCATAGGGAGTGCATAGCGACTATCAAGGGATAGTGCTCCCTTCCCCTCTCGACAGCGCCGCGGGCGCGGAGTATGCGCTCGTTGCGGCGCGAGAGCCCGAGCTCGAGGAGGCGCTGGAGACCCACGAGCGCCACGGCTAGAACGAGAAGAGCCGTGCCCATCCACAATCGCCCCCGATCACGCCAGCTGACCGAACCTGATGCCTCTCAGCACCTGAAAAAGACGTGCTCGGCGGAGAAGCCGGGCCCGAGCGCCGAGAGTACGCCGATATCCCCGGCCTTGAACTCGCCGCTCTTCAAGAAGCGCTCCAGGACGAACATCACGGTGACGCTGGACATGTTGCCACACTCGCGGAGCACCTCCCTCGGGAGCGCGAGCCCGCCGGGCTCGAGGCCGAGCACCTCCTCGAGGGCGTCGAGCACCCTGGATCCCCCCGGGTGGTTGAGGAAGTGCTCTATGTCCTCTGGGGAGAGATCCACGGAGGCGCAGGCCGCGAGGAGATTCTCTGACATTCGTTGCCTGACCAGGGCGGGTATGCTCCTCGAGATCCTGACCTTGAAGCCGGTCTCGACCAGATCCCAGCCCATGATGTCTTCGGTATCGGGCCATGTGGTGCTGTGGCTGCCGATCAGCTCGGGGCCCTCTGCCCCGGACCCGAGAACCGCGGCGGCCGCGCCGTCGGCGAAGAGGCTGGTGGAGACGAGGTTGGCCTTAGAGAGATCCCCCCTCTGGAAGGTGAGCCCGCAGAGTTCCACCCCGACCAAGAGCGCGAGCTCTCCTGGATACAGGCGGGCGTGATCTGCGGTGCGGGCGAGCCCCGCGACACCAGCGGCGCAGCCGAGGCCCCATATCGGGACGCGCCGCGTGTGCTCCGAGAGGCCGAGCCGAAAGATGAGCTTGGAGTCCAACGAAGGGGTCGAGAGGCCGGTGGTGGAGACGAAAAAGATCGCGCCTACATCCCCCGGCTCCGCCCCCGCGCGGTCCAGCGCCCTCCTCGCCGCCTTCTCCGAGAGATCGAGGGCGTGCTCGACGTAGAGGGCGTTCTTCTCGGTGAAGCTCCGGTCCCGCTCGAACCAGGCTGGCGGCACGCAGAAATGCCGTCCATCTATGTTCGTGTTGTCGAAGATCCTGAGCAGGCGCTCGAAGTCGCCGTGCGCACCGGAGAACATCCCGCGCGCAAACTCCTTGACCTCTCCCTGCCCGATCCGGTAAGGCGGAAGGGCGGTCGCAACCGAGAGGATCTTGGGAGCGACGTCGCTCAACGCTTCAGGGGTCGAGGCTCGGTTTCAGGGGCCGTTTCGCGATCTGACTCCAGCTCATCGCAGGTGTTACGGAAGACGTACTGTGAGAGCCGCTTTCGCTGCCGGCTCGACCAGTCGATGGTGGGCCTGCGCTGCTCGGTGGGCAGATACCCGAGCCGGTAGACGGCCATCAGCTCCAGGTCGTCTGGGACCTTGAGTAGGCTCTGTATCTTCTGCCAGTTCTCGGGGATCTCCATCGGCGTCGAGACGAACTGGATGCCCATTCCGAGCGTGGTGGTAGTTAGCCAGATGTTCTCGACGGCAGCCCCCATCCCGAAGACGGAGTAGAAGCCCGAGAGTTCTCCCTGACGGTACTCCTTCTTGTCGAGTAGCACGGCCAGCAGGAGAGGCGAGCCGGCGACGAGCTTGCGGTTGTCCTCGCCCAGGGATCTCGGGACTCCGAAGCGGTTCATTACGTTCTGGCCCGTGTTCGAGAAGATCTGGCGCGCAAAAGGCTTGAGTACGCTGGGCATCTGGTCGAAGAGGATGCCGTCGCGCTTCTCCTCCATCTCCTCTTCGGAGAAGCGGAAGTAGGGACGGTAGCGTTGCCAGAAGGTCCCTTCCTCGAGGAGGCGGGTCATGCTCTCGCCGCTTATCTGCGCGATCTCCTCGATAATGTCGCGGTCGTCCACCAGGACGAAGCGCCACGGCTGGCTGTTGAAGTGCGAGGGGGCCATCGCGGCGACCTCGACGATGAGGCGCTGGTGCTCCTCGCTCACCGGATCGGGCAGGAAAGGACCGTTGGTGGTCTTGCGTTTCTTGAGGACCTCCAGGAAATCCAAGTCAGCCTCCTAGAGCAGGATCCCATAGAAGATCACGGCGCGACACTCCGAAGCATCGCCGGAGGTTATAGCACAGGCTCGGCTACGTCGGGGTGTCTTACGTCACCGGCGGGTAATGCTAAGATTCATAGTCCAATGGGTTCTAGAGTGAGACGCTTTTACTAGGGGGCGAGATGGAGAGCGGACGCCCGGCGGCTTACATAACGGGGATCGGAGTGGTCACCCCAATAGGGGTAGGCCGCAAGAAGTTCTGGAGCTCTCTGCTTGCGAACGAGAGCGGGGCCGGTCCGGTTACGCTCTTCGACCCTGAGGATTTCGAGGTGAGGATCGCCGCCGAGTGCACGGAATTCGAGGCGGAGGACTTCATGGACCGCAAGCTGGCGGCGCGGACGGATAGGTTCGCCCAGATGGGTCTCGCCTCGAGCAAGCTCGCGCTCGAGGACGCCGGCGCATGGGACGAGCTCAGAGCCAGACCCGAGCGGGTCGGTTTGATCCTCGGCAGCGGCATCGGGGGCGTCATGAGCATGGAGACGACCCAGGCGACCATAGACAGCAGGGGCCCCGCCCGGGTCAACCCGTTCTCCGTGACCAAGATCATGCCCAACTCCGCCGCGGCCCACATAGCGATACAGCTCGGCGTACAGGGGCCTTCGTCCACGGGCGCCCTGGCCTGCAGCTGCGGCACGGACATGATGGGATTGGGCTTCGACCTCATCCGCCGCGGCGACGCCGACGTCGTGATCTGCGGCGCCTCGGAGGCGACGATAACCCCCGTCATCATGGCCGGCTTCATCGCGATGCGCGCCATGAGCCGGCGCAACGACGATCCAGAAGGGGCCTGCCGGCCCTACGACGCCGACCACTCGGGTTTCCTCATCGGCGAGGGGGCTGCGGTCGTGATCCTGGAGAGCGCTGCGTCCGTCGAGCGCCGCGGAGTCGAGCCCTACGCCAGGATAACCGGCGTGGGGCGTACCACCGACGCCTACAACCTCACCGACCCCGACCCCAGGGGCCTCGGCGTCTTGCGCGCCATGCAGCTCGCGGTAGAGAGCGCAGGGCTCGAGGGGGAGCAGATCGGCTACATAAACCCCCACGGGACAGGGACCGTCGCCGGCGACGGTCCCGAATCCCAGGCGATGGCCGAGATCAACCCCAACGTGCTGGTCTCCGCCACGAAGTCCACGCTCGGACACTCCCTGGGTGCTACCGGCGCCATAGAGACCGCCATCTGCGCCCTCGCCATAAAGGAGAGAACCGTCCCGCCGATGAGGAACCTTGCGCAGCTTGCCGAGGATTGCGCCGAGCTCGACTACGTAGTGGACGAGCCGCGCGAGGCGCCGGACCTGGAGGCGGCCCTCTGCGCCAACCTCGGCGTCGGCGGCCACAACGCAGCGGTAGCGCTGGAGAGAGCCTAGGAGGCGAACCCCATGGCGAAGACAGAGAACCTCTACGACCTGCCTGAGGGGATCCCGGCTCCCACCGACGACGGGGCCGCGGACCATCTTCGTGGGATGCGGCTCCCCTCGGTGCCGCTGACCTCGACCCCGGGGGATACTGTAGATCTCTCCTCCCTCTCCGGAGTGACCGTAGTCTACTGCTATCCGATGACGGGCAGACCCGACAGGGAGCTGCCGCGAGGTTGGGATGAGATACCCGGCGCGAGGGGATGCACACCGCAGTCTTGCTCCTTCCGGGACCACTACTCAGAGCTTCGGGATCTCGGCGCGCGGGTGTTCGGCCTCAGCACCCAGAGTACCGGATACCAGCAAGAGGCGGTCGGGCGGCTGCAGCTTCCTTTCGAGCTCCTGAGCGATGAGCGGCTCGCCTTCGCCGCGGCGCTCGGCTTGCCGACCTTCGAGGTTGATGGCACGACCCTGTTGAAGAGGCTGACGCTCATTATCGAAGGCGGACGGATCGAGAAGGTCTTCTACCCCGTGTTCCCTCCGGGCAAGAACGCGGAAGAAGTCCTCGCGTGGCTCCGCCAAGCTCGGGAGGATCGGGATGGATAGAGCCGAAGATCGGCTGAGAGAACTGGAAGGGATAGTCGCCCCCTACGGCAGCGCGCTCGTAGCGTTCTCAGGCGGGGTCGACTCCTCGCTCGCGCTGGCTATCGCCGCGCGCGCACTCCCCAAGGAGACGGTCCTCGCCGTCACCTCGAACAACGAGACGTACCTCCCATCCGAGCTCGACCTGGCGCGCGAGTTCGCCGAGTCGTTGGGTGTAGAGCACCTAATAGTGAACACGCGGGAACTCGACGACCCGAACTACGCCAGCAACCCCGCCAACCGGTGCTACTTCTGCAAGAGCACGCTGTACTCGGATTTGCGCGACATCGCCGTAGAGCGCGGCCTCGCGTGCGTTGTGGACGGCGCGAACACCGACGACGAGGGCGACTACCGACCTGGGAGGAAGGCCGCGAAGGAACTCGAGGTGGTCTCGCCCCTCTCCATCGCGAGGGTGAGCAAGGCAGAGGTAAGGGAGCTCGCGAAATACCTCGGGTTGCCGAGCTGGGACAAACCGGCGCTGGCGTGCCTCTCTAGCCGCTTTCCGTACGGGCAGGAGATCACGGCCGAGAAGCTCGCCCAGGTAGCCAGGGCCGAGGAGTTCCTCCGCGAGAAAGGTCTCAGGCAGGTGCGCGTGAGGCACCA
>DASZKL010000062.1:0-2745 GCA_035947015.1 Rubrobacteraceae bacterium | reverse complement strand
GCGAGCTGACAAGCGAGGCGTAAGCCGAAGCGTGCTGACAAGCCCCCGTCAGGGGGCGTGCTGAAAGCGGAGCCCGAAGGGCGTAGCGGGCTAGGACTCGCTGCGCTCGAGGCGGAGATCGTCTCGTGTCGTCGCTGCCCGCGGCTCGTTGAGTGGCGCGAGAAGGTCGCCCGCGAGAGGAGGGCAGCGACGACACGAGACGATCTCCGCCTCGAGCGTAGCGAGTCCTAGCACGCTACGCCCTTCGGGCTCCGCTTTCAGCACGCCCCCTGACGGGGGCTTGTCAGCACGCTTCGGCTTACGCCTCGCTTGTCAGCTCGCTTTGGGCCTACGGCCCTCGCTTTCAGCCTCTTGCCGTTCCACACGCTCCCGGGTAGAGTTTTGCGGAGCGGCACTCTCGCTTGTCCCTCTAGGCCCTTACTGACAAGTCGCCTGGGCGAAGCCCAAGGCGACGTGCTGACAAGCGAGCCCGCAAGGGCGATGCGTGCTGAGAGCGGAGCCCGAAGGGCGGAGCGGGCTGAAAGCTGCGGAGCGAAGCGGAGCCAGCGTGCTCTCTCAAGCGCCGTAGCGATTGAGTTTGAGGGCGTGGCCCATTAGGAGGCCCATGATCTCCTCGGCCGGGAACGCGCCAAGAGTACCGCCCGCGCACGCGCGCTCCCCGAAGCTCTCTGCGGTCGGCAGGGTATAGGGAGAGTGGAGCATGAACGGAACCCCGTGCCAGGAGTGGCTCTTGAGCTTTGCCGGCGTCGCGTGATCTCCTGTTACGGCGAGCGCGTCGGGACCGAGTTCGAGCACCGCCGGTAACCGGGCATCCACATCCTCGATGATCTCGCTCTTGCGTCCGAAGTCACCGTCCTCGCCCGCAGCGTCGGTCGGCTTTAGGTGGACGAAGAAGAAGTCGCTTGTCTCCCAGTTTTGCTGCAGCGTCTCGAACTCGCCGGCGATGCCCTCGCCCTCTTCGAGGAGCTCCATCCCGGCGAGGCGGGCCAGACCCTTGTACATCGGGTAGCTCGCTATCGCTGCTGCCTCCAGCTCGTAGATCTCCTCGAACGAGGGGAGTTTGGGATGCATCCCGAAACCGCGCAGGAGAACGGTGTTGGCAGGGTGGTGGTCCGCGAGGATCTCGTCCGCCTGCTCGACGAAGGCGTTCGCCAGAGAAGCGCTCCTCTCGGTCGCAGGCGAGTCATCTGTCGGTTTCACCGGGAGCGGTTCGAGGCCTGTGCGTTGGGGATCTGTGTCCGTGAGCGCATCCGAGAGCTCCTCGCCCCGGAAGATCGCTACGGCGCGGTGCTCCTTCTCGTGGATCACGAAGGTCTCGACACCGTCGAGGTTCACGTTTTCGTTCAGGAGGTCAACCAGGGGTGCGGCCTTCTCGTTCGAGATGCGGCCTGCCCGCCTGTCGGAGATCCTGCCAGATGAGTCCTTGGTGGCGAAGTTTATGCGGGCCGCGAGGTCGTTCTCACCGAGCTCGAAGCCCACCCCCAAGGCGCTCAGGACGCCGCGCCCGACCAGGAATCGGATGGGATCGTAACCGAAGAGGGCGAGGTGGCCGGGACCGCTGCCGGGGCTGACGCCGGCAGCCACGGGGCGGGAGAGCCCCAGATCGGATCGGGCGGCCAAAGAATCGAGGTTGGGGGTGTCGGCCGCTTCGAGCTCGGTCTTGCCGTCAGAGCCCTCGACGGGCAACCCGCCGATACCGTCGACCACGAGCAGCACGATCTTCGAGTCCGTCTTGACCGACAGTTCGCGCATGAGATCCAGGTCCAAAGCGGCGCCTCCTCTATCTCTGGAGGCCGGAGTAAGCAAGGCTTTCCGGCGCCGTTCTACGGTCCCGGCAGTCTACCAGAGAACCCCTGTATAATCTCCGCTCTAGACGACCGCGGGGGATAGATGAAGATAGAGATCATAGACCTGAACTTCATGGACACGGAGCACGTCATAGCTTCTTTCCTGCTGCTCGGCGACGATTCGGCTGCGCTCGTCGAGACCGGGCCGACGACCTGCCTTAACAGCCTCGCGGAGGGCCTGAAAGACCACGGCGTCTCCGGGGGAGACGTTGAGCAGGTATTCTTGACGCACATACACCTGGATCACTCCGGGGCCTCGGGTCACCTCGCTGCGCTGCTCCCGAACGCCACCTTCTACGTGCACGAGGTAGGCTACCCGCACCTTGTGGACCCCTCGAAGCTCCTGAAGAGCGCGACGCGCATCTACGGCGAGAGGATGGAAGAGCTCTGGGGCGAGGCGCGTCCCGTCCCTGAGGAAAGGCTCGAGGTGCTGAAGGGCGAAGAGCAACTCGAGGCGGCGGACGGGGTCCTCGTCGCTCACTACACGCCGGGCCACGCCTACCACCACCTTGCGTACCTCGAGCCCGAGACCGGCGCTCTCTTTACCGGCGACGTTGCGGGCATCCGACTTCCCGGACAGTCCTACGTTCGTCCGCCTACGCCGCCTCCCGAGATAGACATGGAGGCCTGGGTGCAAAGCATAGAGCTCATAAGGCAGATGGCGCCTGAGAGCCTATGGCCCACGCACTTCGGGCGCTTCGACGATGCCCAGAGGCAGCTCAACGAGCTGGAGCAGAGGTTGCAGGACTGGCTCTTGTTCGTCGAGGAGCGGATGGACGGCGGGATAGAGCGGGACGAGATCGCCGACGAGCTGAATGCCAAAGGCGACGCCGAGATGCTAGCCGAAGGCACGGGGCTCGAAGACTCAGAACGCTACAGCCTGGCCGGCGACTACCCG
>DASZKL010000061.1:0-5579 GCA_035947015.1 Rubrobacteraceae bacterium | reverse complement strand
ATCAGAATGCGAATCCAACACTGACACCCCCTACCCGGATAGAGATACTAGAACGCTTCGCGTGGATCTCCCAATCTTACTGCTGGTGGTTGCCTATCACACTATCTATCTTACCTGTTGCCTCTCCGACCTAGCGAGACGCACCAGCTCGGCCCGGAGCCAGCTTCGTGTACCGCCTGTCGATGGCGGGTTCTAGACCCTACTTAGTCGTTTTGGGCAGCCTGGTAGCGCCTCTCGGCCTCGTCCCAGTTCACCACGTTCCACCACGCCTCTATGTACTCGGGTCTGCGGTTCTGGTACTTGAGGTAGTAGGCGTGCTCCCACACATCCAACCCTATGACCGGCGTCTTGCCCTCCATGAGGGGAGAATCCTGGTTGGGGGTTGTCTCTATGGAGAGTGAGCCGTCCGGAGCGGCGATAAGCCAGCACCACCCCGAGCCAAACAGCGCGCCTGGCGCAGCCGCCGCGCCAAACTGCTCCTTGAAATCCTCGAAGGAGCCGAAGTCGCGCTCGATGGCCTCTCTCAGATCGCCGGTGGGCTCTCCGCCTCCCTGGCCGCTCGGGGCCATTATCTCCCAGAACATGGTGTGGTTGGAGTGTCCCCCGCCGTTGTTGCGCACCGTCCTGCGGATGTCATCGGGGACCGAGTCTATGTTGGCGAGGAGCTCCTCCACTGAGCCGGGGTCGGCCTCGGGGTGCTTCTCGAGGGCGCCGTTGAGGTTGGTTACGTAGGTGTTGTGATGCTTTTCGTGGTGGAGGTGCATGGTCTGTTCGTCTATGTGGGGCTCCAAGGCGTCGTAGCCGTAGGGCAATTGCGGCAGCTCGTATGCCACTTCTTACTCCTCTCCTCGTTTTGCATTACCCGTTTACCTTACCCCGGAAGCCCCGGTTCTTAACGTTTTGCCCGTGAGAATGGGTGGTTGCTCGCTCGAGGCGATGAGCTGAGGTGCCGGGCCCTGTAGAATGTGCTGGTGGAGACTTCGTCCTCTGAAGTTTATCGCGGCAATCCTCTGGAACGCCGGAGCTCGGAAGAGTTGCGGCGCCTTCTGGATCGGGCCGTCGCCGCCAGCTCCAACGGCGTCGTCATAACCGACCCCAACCTGCCGGACAATCCGATCGTCTACGTCAACCCCGCCTTCGAGAGGACGACAGGGTACTCGTCTGAGGAGGTGATCGGGCGCAACTGCCGCTTCCTGCAGGGAGGAGACCGCGACCAGACGGCGCTGGAGGAGCTCAGGGTCGCCATCCGCGAAGGTCGGGAGTGCAGGGCGCTCTTGAGGAACTACCGCAAGGACGCAACCCTCTTCTGGAACGAGCTCTACGTCTCGCCGATTCACGACGAGGAGGGGCGCCTCATCAACTTCGTCGGGGTGCAGAACGACGTGAGCGAGAGCAAGCGCATCGAAGAGATACGCAGGGGGAGCGAGGATCGGCTGCGCCTGGCTGTCGAGGCGACGGGGTTGGGGACGTGGGAGCGCAACCCCCTCACGGGCGCGATGAGGTGGGACGAGCGGTGCAAAGCGGTGTTCGGGCTGTCGCCCGAGGCCGAGGTGGACTACGAGACCTTCATTGCGGGGGTGCACCCGGAGGACAGGGAGCGGACGGCCAGGACCGTGGAGCGCGCGCTCGACCCGGCGAGCGGGGGAGAGTACAGCATCGAGTACAGGACCGTTGGGCTCGAAGACGGCATCGAGCGCTGGGTGGCGGCCAGGGGAAAGGCCTTCTTCGACGAGTCGGGACGGCCTGTGCGTTTCATAGGCACGGTTCTGGACATCACCCAGCGCAAACGCGCCGAGGAGGAGCGCGATCTCCTGCTCGCGCGGGAGCAACTGGCGCGAGCAGAGGCCGTGCGGGCGAGGCGACGGCTCGCCCTGCTCGCGTCGGTAGGACCGGTTCTCTACTCCACCCTCGAGTACGGGACGACGCTGGAGAGCATCACGCGCCTCATCGTCCCCGAGCTCGCCGACTGGTGTCTGGTGGACATTCTCGAGGAGAACGGTTCGGTGAACCAGCTCGCGGCGGCCCACGCGGAGAGGGCGAAGGAAGATCTTCTCCACGAGCTCAGGGCCCACAGGCGGTTCGAAGAGGACGCTCCGGGATCGGTTGCGCAGGTGCTGCGCACTGGTAGGTCGGTGCTGGTCCCCGAGACTTCTGAGGCGTGGCTGACCGAGAGGGCGACCAGCGAGGAACACCTGGAGCTGCTCCAGAGGCTCGAGGTTCGCTCCCTCATGAGCGTGCCGCTCCTGGCGCGGGGGAGGACGGTCGGGGCGATGACGCTCGTCTCTTCGAACCCACAGAGGCGCTATGACGGGGAGGATCTCTCCCTTGCGGAGAACCTCGCCTTCCGCTGCGCCCTGGCGGTGGACAACGCCCGGCTCTACCGCGAGCGGAGTTACATCGCCCGCACGCTGCAGCGCAGCCTCCTGCCGCACCTGCCGGAGATACCTGGGCTCGAGGTAGGTGTCGAGTACCTGCCGGTAGGGGAGGAGAACGAGGTCGGCGGGGATTTCTACGACCTTATCGAGACCGGCACGGAGGGTGACTGCTGGATGGCCGTCATCGGGGACGTCTCGGGCAAGGGCGCCGCGGCGGCGGCGGTGACGGCCCTGACCCGCTACACCATCCGGGCGGTGGCGATGCGGGAGGACGAACCCTCGGCCGTTCTCTCGGCGCTCAACGAGGCGATGATCCGGCAGCTCGACGGCGGCGAACTGTTCTGCACCGTGGTCTGCGCCAGCTTGAGACCTGCGGCCGGCTCGGGCTTCGAGCTGACTATAGCGCGCGGGGGGCACCCCGCGCCGCTGCTCTTGCGCTCAGATGGCTCCGTCGAGTCGATCGAACCCCCGGGGAAGGCCCTCGGCGTCTTCGCTGACCCCGAACTCGGCGGCCGGACCGTCCGCCTCGAGAAAGGGGACGCCGCGATCTTCTATACCGACGGCCTCATAGAGGCGCGGGGTACTGACGGCTCCCTCTTCGGCGAGACACGGCTGCGGCGGTTGCTGCGCTCCTGCGCCGGGCTCGAAGCCCCTGACCTCGCACAGAGGCTGAAAGGCGCCATCCTGGAGTACTGCGAAGGGAATCCGCGCGACGACCTCGCCATCCTCGCCCTGCGCGTTTTGGGATAGGTGTCAGGCATCAGGCTTCAGGTTCTTGCTGAAGCCTCTCAAGACGACAAGCACTGAGGCGGCGAGGGCTGCGGCGACGAGCTGTATCTCCCAGATGACGTCCGGCAGCCGGACCTCGAGGAGCGCACCGGCGACGATGGGGCTCACGCCGTAGGCCGCCCCGAAGCAGGCGCCGAAGAGCGCAAGGTAGGTCCCGCGTAGCCTCACGGGGGCGAGTTCGGCGGCCAGGGCAGCCCCGGAGACCTCCAGAATCATCTCCGCGAGCGTGAAGAAACCGGCGAAGGCGAGGAGTATCCCTAAGAAAGACTCTGTCAAGAGGAGAGTGGCGGAGGAGGACGCGAAGAGGGCAGTCCCGACCAGCAGCGCCCCGACCCTTGAGGTGCGGTCTATAGCGTACGAGATCGGTAGCTGAAGCAGTATGACCACGAGTCCGTTCGCGCCGAGGAAGAGTCCTATCTCGCCGTCCGACACCCCGACGAAGTTCTTGGCGTAGATCGGGAGCGCCTGCCAGTCCTGGGTAAACACGTAGTAAAGCAGAACCCCGGCCGCGAGCAGGGCCACGAACGGACCGTCCGCGAGCGCCGTTCGCAGCCTCGCAGCGCGGGCCGTGGGTATCGTCGCCTTCGCGGTCGCCGGGAGCGACTCTTCGGCCGCGAGGGCTACAACTAGCGTCATCAGCGCCGTAAGGACCGAGGTGCAGACGAAGAGCGTCCGGTAGATCCCCGCCGTGCCTACCGACGCCGCGGCGAGCCCTGCCACCATCGGGCCCAAAGCCCAGCCGACATTGCCCCCGACGCGAACCAGCCCGTAGGCCCGGGACCTCCGCCCCGGCTGCGTGACGTCGGCTACCATCGCGTTGCGCGCGGCATCGAACATGCTCGAGCCGACGAGCCCAGCCGCCACCGAGACCGCGAGGTAACCGGGGAAGTCCTCGACGAGGGCGAACGCCAAGAAGGTGGCCGCGCTCCCCGAGAGCGACACGAGCATCAGGGGTTTGCGGCCGTAGCGGTCGGAGAGAGGACCGGAGATGAGGCCCGAGACGACGCTCGCGACTGCCAGAGCGCCGAGGCCCATCCCGACCAGCGAGAGCGGGATACCGACTACGTTGTGGAAGTGGATCGTACTGAACGGGAAGTACAGGCCGTGACCGAACCGGAGTGTGAGCATCGCCAGCAGGAGCAGCCATACCCGCCGGTCGAAACCAGAGAATACCTTGACCGCTCTCTTCAGCACCCTGAGATCATACCCGGAACAAAGGCGCCGACTCCATAACGAGAACCGGCACCCAATTTCCGCGTCGACTCGTTTCGTAGAATGTGTGTATGGTAGAAGGGTTGGGCGTCCGTGCGATCCTGGTGCCCTACGACTCGGGCCACCGAGGTGCCCGCATGGGGCGCGGCCCAGAACACCTGCTCGCGAACGGGCTAAGAGGAGCACTCGGCCCGAACCGGAAAGAGGTTCACCAGGTAGTGGTGGAGTCCGCAAGCATCCCGCCGGCCGAGGTCGCTACCGCTTTCGAGCTCGACCGGCTCGTCTCGCTAGAAGTGCGAGCGGCCATCGAGGCGGGCGAGTTTCCCCTGGTGCTTTCCGGCAACTGCAACGCCTCTCTTGGCACGCTCGGTGGGATCGGTCCCTCCAGCAGCCTTGGGATCGTGTGGTTCGATGCTCACGCGGACTTCAACACCCCCGAGACAACCACTACCGGGTTTACGGACGGCATGGGGCTTGCCACCGCGGTGGGGCATTGCTGGAGCGCGATGGCCGCGAGCATCCCTAACTTCAATCCTTTGGCGGAGTCCAACGTGGTGCTCGTAGGCGCACGCGACACGTCGCGTGCGGAGCGGAATCGCTTGGACGATTCGGAGATACTCATCGTCGGAGCCGAGCTCGCGGAGCGAGAAGGGTTGCCCGAGGCGCTGGCCGCCGCGCTCGACGCGCTGCGCTCTCGGGTGGGGTCGGTGTATGTGCACCTCGATCTGGATGTTCTGGACGCCGAGAGGGTAGGTCCGGCCAACGAGTTCGCCGTACGGGGCGGGTTGACCAGGGAGGAGCTCGAGGATGCGATCTCGATGATACGCGGTCGCTTCACCGTAGCCGCCGCCGGCATCGCCTCCTACGACCCTGCATTAGACGGTACGGGAGCGGTTCTGCAGGCGGGTCTCGCGTGCGCGAGGGCGCTTGTGGCTCCCCCTAGGGTGTAGCTTCTTCGGGACCCGCCTCGCCTCGACGACGCACGAGGTCGCGTATCTGAGAGGGGCTTACTGGGAGCGCCGTAATAGCTCCGGCCATCCCCAAAGCGTCCTCGATCGCACTGGTTATGGCCGCACCGCAGCCGACGGTCCCTCCCTCACCGGCCCCTTTGAGCCCGAGAGGGTTATCCGGGGATGGTGCGTCCTCGCAGAGGAGGGTCTCTACCCTGGGGACTTCGGCCGCGGTCGGTTCCAGGTAGTCCAT
>DASZKL010000060.1:0-9373 GCA_035947015.1 Rubrobacteraceae bacterium | reverse complement strand
CGATAGAAAGACGTGTACTAGAATGTACCTGAGGGTTCCGGAATGCGTGGGCCTGGTGGCCCGGCCGGTCTTCAAAACCGGTTTGCGGCCTTTTGTAAGGCCGCGGCGGTTCGATTCCCCCGCATTCCGCGATTGGAGGCATCAGGTTTCAGGCTGCAGGCGTAAGCAACGGAATCGAGTGAGGCCGAGTGTCGGATATGACCAGACAGAGACGATACCTAGAGCCTGATGCCTGAAGCCTCTCTCACCGTCGTCACATATAACACCTCTCAGGAGCAGAAGGGCAGGGATCCAGCGCTGGATGACCTTCTAAGGGAGGAGGGGATCGTGGTCTGCCTTCAGGAGGTGAACCCTGCGCGGGCGTTGAGGATCAAGCGCTCCTCCGGTTCCAGGTCCTTCGTCTCGCTCGGAAAGTACGGCTTGCTCTACCTCGCGATCGTGCTGCCCGAGGGGGCGCGGTTCCTCGAGCGCCGCACGGCATCGCTCAACGGTTATGGTGGCTATTTTCCGCAGCCGTGGTCTCTGCGGCGCAGTTACGAACTCTACCGGGCCGGTCGCCCCGCCTGGAGGGATGGCCTCGAGCCCCGGGTAGCGCAGGTAGTCCGCGTGCTGTGGGGAGAGCGGGAGTTTCGCCTGGTGAACACTCACCTTCCCTACGAGTCCGGCCTCAGAAACAGGTGCCTGGAACTGCTGCCTGGATTCCTTGACGCCGAGAGCGTTCTCCTGACCGGGGACCTCAACGCGACGACGCAGAATCCCTTTCTCGCGGACTTCCTGCTTGAGACGGGTCTTCGCCCGGCAGGCACCGAGGAGCCGACCCACGACAGCGGGCGGAAGGTAGACATCGTTCTATACCGCGGAGGCTTCCGCGAGGTGGGGTACGGCCTGACGAAGAGTTTGAGCGACCACAGGCTAGTCAGGGTCGAACTGGAGGTATGAGGCGTGGCCGAGTTTTCGCACCTGGACCGCGAAGGAGCCGCTCGCATGGTTGACGTGGGGGAGAAGGCGGTGATCCGGCGCACTGCCGTGGCCGCAGGGAGCGTCCGCATGTCTCCCGAGACGGTCAAGCTCTTGCGGGAGAGAGCTTTGCCAAAAGGGGATGCGCTGAATACGGCCAGAATCGCGGGCGTAATGGCCGCCAAGCGGACACCGGATCTGATCCCCCTCTGCCACGGCCTCAACCTGAACTCCGTGGACGTGGAGTTCGAGGTCGGGGAAGAGGGGATAGGTATCGTCGCTACCGCCCGTGCAAGCGACCGCACCGGCGTCGAGATGGAGGCCCTCACGGCGGTGAGCGTCGCAGCGCTTACCATCTACGACATGTGCAAGGCCGTGGACAAGGCGATGATCATCGGAGACATAAAGCTTCTCGAGAAGACGAAGGCGTCGTGAAGGCTTACACGGTGCCAGGAAGCGACTCATGCAACACTTTGCTCACGATGAAGTCGAGAGGTCCGCTGTGCTAGACTTCTGGGCCGAACCACGGGCTCTGTGGCAGATCGGGAGGACGTGATCGAGGGCGAAAACGTCGTTCTTTACCCCATATTCCTCGACCTCTCCGGGCGGCGATGCGTGGTCGTCGGTGGTGGCGGGGTCGCCGACAGAAAGGCGCGCAAGCTCCTGCAAGCGAGGGCTGAGGTCGTGGTGATCTCGCCCGAGGTGGGAGCCGAGCTCGAGAGCGTTGCCGTCGAGATCCACCGCAGGGAATACAGGGAGGGCGACCTCGAAGGAGCTTACCTCGCTTTCGCGGCGACCAACGTGAGGAAGGTCAACGCGGCGGTGGCCAGGGAGGCGAAGGAGCGTGGGATCCTGGTCAACGTCGCCGACAGTCCTTCGGAGGGTGACTTCGCCCTGCCCTCGACGCTGCGGCGAGGGAGGCTGCAGGTAGCGGTCTCGACGGGCGGCGCCTCGCCCACCCTCGCGCGGAGGATAAGGGGCGAGCTTGAGGAGGCCTTCGGTCCAGAGTGGGCCGGCATCGTCGAGGAGTTCGATAGAGCCAGGCGGAGCGGCCAAGAGAGAGACGAGAGGCTCGAGGGGGAGGTGAGCCGGTGCTTATCGCGGTTGCGGGGATGAACCACCGCTCGGCGCCGGTGGAGGTGCGCGAACGCGTGGCCTTCCCGCCGTGCGCGGGACGGGCCTTCCTGCGGCGGCTCGGTGATGAGGGTGGGATCGCCGAGGCCGTCCTGCTCTCGACCTGCAATCGGACCGAGGTCTACGCCGCGGTCGAGGACGAGGACGCGCGCTCCCTGATTCTCGACCTACTCGCGGAGGACCGGGGGGTGGATCGGGGATCGCTGGATCGGGACACGTACTGGCTCACAGACGCGGAGGCCGTGCGGCACCTCTACCGGGTAACTTCCTCCCTTGACTCGATGGTAGTGGGGGAGGCCCAGATCCTTGGCCAGGTCCGCGAGGCCTACCGGGCGGCGACCGAGGAGCAGCTCACGGGACCCGTGCTCAACCGCTTGTTCCACACCTCTCTGCGGGTTGGCAAGAAGGTCCGCTCAGAGACCGGGATCGGGGACAGCCCGCTCTCGGTGCCGTACGTCGCCGTGAAGCTCGCCGAGGAAGTATTCGGGACGCTCCGCGGTCGCCGCGCGCTGGTACTGGGCGCGGGCGAGATGAGCGAGCTGGTGATCAAGCACCTCAAAGGCAGGGGGGTGGCGGATGTTCGCATCGCCAACCGCACCCCAGGGCGAGCGCGGTTGCTCGCCGAGAGGATCGGGGGTCGGGCGCTCCCCTTCGACGCTCTGCTCGAGGAGCTTCCCGAGGTGGACGTGGTAGTCAGCTCCACGGGGGCTGGGGAATGGGTGATCGAGAGCGAGACGGTGGCCGCGGCGCTCGCCAGTAGGGATGAGCCTCTTTTCTTCATAGACATCGCGGTGCCGCGCGACGTGGATCCTGTGGTGCAGACACTCGAGCGAGCCTTCGTCTACGACATCGACGACCTTCAGGCCGTCGTCGAGCGCAACGCGGACGGCCGAGGCGAGGCGGCCGAGCAGGGTGAGGCTATGATCTCCCCTTCCGTCGCGGAATTCATGAGCTGGCTCTCCAGCCTGCACGTCATCCCGTTCATCCAGGAGCTCAAGCACGGGGCCGAGCAGGTCCGGCGCCACGAGCTCTCCCGCGTCCTTAAGAACATGGACCTCTCTCCCGAAGAAGAGGCTGCCATCGAGCGGATGAGCCACTCACTCGTGAACAAGCTCCTGCACGGTCCCATCTCCGAACTGAAGCAGCTCGCCGAGGCCGGCCATCCCCTCGAGAGCGACGAGGTCCTGCGTCGGCTGCACGCCCTCGAAGGGCTAGGCGTGACGCTGCATCGCCACCACTCCGACCCTACATGAAGTCTAGACAGAGCGTGCTCCTCGGCACGCGGGGCTCAAGGCTCGCCCTCGCGCAGGCCGAGGCGTGCGCCCGGAGGCTGGACGCGGCGGGGCTGGAGGTAGAGATCCGCGTCATAAAGACCACGAGCGACCACCACCCCGAGACCCCGCTCTCCGTGATAGACAGGCGTGATGTCTTCACCCGCCAGCTCGACGAAGCCCTGCTCAGTGGTGAGATAGATCTCGCGGTTCACTCCCTCAAGGACGTGCCGACGGAGTTGCCCCAGGGGATAGTTCTCGCGGCGATCACGGAGCGCCACGACCCGTCTGATGCCCTGGTCTCTGAGGAGCACTACGACGTGGACGGACTGCCGGAGGGAGCGGTAGTGGCGACCTCGAGCCTCAGGCGCCGCGCCCAGCTCCTCCACCGCCGCCCGGACCTGCGGATCGTCGAGATCCGGGGCAACGTGGACACAAGGGTGCGCAAGATGCGCGGCGGAGAGGCCGACGCGATCGTACTCGCCCGCGCCGGCCTCGAACGTCTCGGGCTCGACGTGCCGCACGCCGTCATCCCGCCGGAGATCATGCTCCCCGCCGTCGGCCAGGGCGCTCTGACGGTTGCGACGCTCGAGAACCACCCGCTGCTTGGGCGCATCCGGCAGACGTTGAACCACACGCCGACCCACAGAGCCGTGCTCTCCGAGCGCGCGATGCTGCGCGCCCTCGAGGGCGGCTGCAGGGTGCCGGTCGGGGCTCTCGGCGTCGCGGAGGGCAGCGTGGTCCGGCTGCGAGGGGTCGTGGTCTCACCCGATGGTGTGCCCGTGTACCGGGGCGAGGCGGAGGGCGAGGAGCCTGAGGAGGTCGGGGGTCGGCTCGCGCGGGAGTTGAGAGAGCAGGGAGCGGCGGCGGTGCTCGAGGAGGTCTGGCGGGTGAGGAACCCTTGATCTTCAAGGGGGCCGTAGTCAGGGCCGTTCCCGAGACGATCTCTGCCGGGATAACTTCGGCGAACCTGGGGAAGGCCGACTACGAGAGGGCCCGCGAGCAGCACGACCGTTACGTAGGCGCGCTCGAAGAGTGCGGTTTAGAGGTGATCGGGCTGGATGCCGACGAGAGATACCCCGATTCCGTCTTCATCGAAGACACGGCGGTCGTGACGGACCGGTGTGCGATCATCGCGAACCCCGGAGCGGCTAGTAGGAGAGGAGAGGTTGGCGAGGTCGAGGATGTGCTGGCCTGGCTTTACGAAGACGTCAAACGCATCGTCAACCCGGGTACGCTGGATGGAGGGGACGTTCTTCAGGTCGGCGAACATTTTTATATAGGTCTCACGCGGAGGACGAACAGAGAGGGAGCAGAGCAGCTCTGTACGCACCTGCAGGCATACGGCTTCAACGCTTCTACCGTAGAGCTGCGCCGGTTCTTGCACCTCAAGACGGGGGTGGCCTACCTGGGAGGCAACGACCTGGTCGTGGCTGGAGAGCTGGCAGCGCGCGAAGAATTCGAGGACTTCGACAAGATCTTCGTGACCCAGGAAGAGGAGTATTGCGCCAACTGCATCAGGGTCAACGGTCACGTCCTCGTAGCAGAGGGGTGCGCGAGCACGAGGGAGAAGATCGTCGAGAGGGGATACGAGGTCATCGCGTTGGAGATGTCCGAGTTCCGGAAGCTGGACGGGGGACTGAGCTGTCTCTCCCTGCGATTGCCAGGGACCGTCTAGGGTGATGCTGGCGGGAGGAGAGCCCTGATCTACCTCGTCGGCAGCGGCCCCGGAGATCGCGGCCTCTTCACCGTAAAGGGCGTCGAGCGCCTGCAAGAGGCCGACGTAGTCGTCTACGACCGGCTCGCGCCGCAGAGCTTGCTTCGGCACGCCCGGCCGGGAGCTGAGCTGATATACGTCGGGAAGAAGCCAGGCGAGCCCTCGATGCCGCAGGAGGAGATCAACGCCCTTCTCGCCGAGCTCGGGCGCACCGGCAAGACTGTGGTGCGCCTCAAGGGTGGCGACCCTTACGTCTTCGGACGCGGTGGCGAGGAGGCGCTGGCCCTGGTTGAGGCAGGGGTGCCATTCGAGGTAGTCCCCGGAGTAACCAGCGGGCTGGCGGCCCCTGCCTACGCGGGCATCCCCGTTACGCACCGGGGCGTCTCTACGAGCGTGGCCTTCGTCACAGGGCACGAGGACCCGACGAAGGATCGCTCGGACGTGGACTGGAAGAGAATCGCCAACGGCGCGGACACGCTGGTTCTGTACATGGGGGTCGGACGGCTGCGCGAGATCTCCTCCGAGTTGATCTCCGCGGGAAGAAGTCCAGGTACACCGGTCGCCGTTATCAGGTGGGGCACGACACCCGAGCAGCGAACCCTCACCGGCACGCTCGAAGACATCGCTGACAGGGTAGCGAGAGCGAACCTGAGGCCGCCTGCCATAACCGTCGTCGGGGATGTGGTCTCTCTGCGCGAGGCTGGGCTCGACTGGTACGAGCGGCGGCCTCTCTTCGGGCGCCGTATCGTAGTCACGCGGGCGCGGGCGCAGGCCGGAGAGCTCTCGGAGGAGCTGGAGAGGCTCGGGGCCGAGGTACTCGAGTTCCCGACGGTAGAGATCCATCCCCCCGAGGACTTCGAGCCTCTGGACGCCGCCATCCGCGACCTCGACTCTTTCGGTTGGCTGATCTTCACGAGCGTGAACGGCGTCGAGGCGTTCGTGGAGCGGCTTGCGCACCACGGGTTGGACCTGCGAGCCGTGCCGCGCGGGGCGCGAGTAGCGGCGATCGGTCCGGCGACGGCGGAGAAGATTCGGGAGGTCGGCTTGCTTGTCGACATCGTGCCCAAGGAGTACAGGGCGGAGGCCCTGATCGAGGAGTTGACCGGTGGCTCGCTCGCCGGGCAGAAGATCCTTATCCCCCGCGCTCGTGTGGCGCGCGAGATACTGCCAGACAAGCTCCGCGAAGCCGGCGCCGAAGTAGTCGTCACCCCGGCGTACGAATCCGTACCCTCCCTCGAGGGAAGGGACGAGCTGGCGAAGAGACTGCAAGACGCCGAGGTGGACTGCGTTACTTTCACCGCTAGTTCGACGGTCGAGAACCTTGTCCGGGCCTTCGACACAGGGGTAGCGGCGAGGCTGCTCGTGGGGACCAGGGTCGCGTGCATCGGGCCCATAACCGCCGACACAGCCCGAAGGAACGGTATCCGGGTTGACGCCGAGGCGGGGGAGTACACTATACCCGGGTTGATCGAGGCGGTGGTCGAGCTCTTCGCCGCCGACCCCGAAGAGAGAGGTGAATAACTATGCCGTTTCCAACTCAGAGGCTTCGCAGGACGCGTCGCACGGCTGCACTTCGCGGCCTGGTGCGCGAGACGCATCTTGCGCCCGGCGACTTCGTCTACCCGATATTCGTGAGCGTGGGGGAGGACGTGAAGAACCCCGTCTCCTCGATGCCTGGCGTCTTCCAGCTCTCCATAAACCACGCCGTCGCCGAGGCGAAGCGGGCGCACGGGCTCGGGATACCCGCTATCTTGCTCTTCGGCATCCCGGACGCAAAGGACGAGGCTGCGAGCGGGGCCTATGATCCGGAGGGGATCGTGCAGCTCGCGACCCGCGCGATAAAGGACGCGGTGCCGGAGCTGATCGTGATCACGGACGTGTGCCTTTGCGAGTACATGAGCCACGGCCACTGCGGGGTGGTGGAGAAGGGTAGCGGCCAGATCCTCAACGACATCAGCCTCGAGCTCCTCGCCCGCACAGCCGCCTCCCAGGCAGAGGCCGGGGCGGACATCGTCGCGCCCTCGGATATGATGGACGGGCGGGTCGCGGCCATAAGGAGCGAGCTGGACCGGGAAGGGTTCGAGGGCACACCCATCATGGCCTACGCCGCCAAGTACGCCTCCGCCTTCTACGGTCCTTTCCGAGAAGCCGCCGAGAGCGCACCCGCCTTCGGCGATCGGCGCAGCTACCAGATGGATCCCGCAAACGCCCGCGAGGCTTTGCTAGAGGTGGAGCTGGATATCGAGGAGGGCGCCGACATCGTGATGGTCAAGCCCGCCCTGCCTTACCTCGATGTCGTCCGCAGGGTCAAGGAGACGACGAGATTGCCCCTCGCGGCTTACAGCGTGAGCGGGGAGTACGCGATGATCAAAGCCGCCTCCCAGAACGGCTGGCTCGACGAGCGAGCAGCCGTACTCGAGGCGCTCACGGGCATAAAGCGTGCCGGGGCGGACATAATTATCAGCTACCACGCCCCGGACGTCGCGCGGTGGCTGGGCGGGTAACCCCTCTCACCACCGATACCGGCCCAAAGATATAAACTTCGGGCAGGCCTTACGAAGGGGGTTTCACGCGCTTGCAGGGTAGAAGCAGCAACGTAGACGCGAGGACGATGCTAGCGGCCGACCGCTCCGCCCGACTCATGGAGCGGGCTGTGAGGCGGATGCCAGGCGGGGTCAACAGCCCTGTGCGGGCGTTCCGCTCCGTGGGTGGGGATCCCCTGTTCATGGAGCGAGGCGAGGGATCGCTTATCTTCGACGCCGACGGCAACTCTTACGTTGACTACGTGATGAGCTATGGTCCCCTCGTCCTCGGCCACGCTCACCCCGAGGTGATCGAGGCAATTGAGCGTACCGCCCGCAAGGGCACGACCTTTGGCGCCCCTACGGAGTTGGAGGTCGAACTGGCGGAGCTGGTGTGCGAGGCCGTTCCTTCGATAGAAGTCGTGCGGATGACCAACTCAGGCACCGAGGCCACAATGAGCGCCATCCGGCTCGCCCGCGGGTTTACGGGACGGGAGAAGATCCTCAAGTTCGACGGTAACTATCACGGTCACGGAGATGCCTTACTCGTCTCGGCCGGTTCCGGCGTCGCAACTCTGGGCCTCCCCGACAGCCCCGGCGTCACCAGAGGCGCGGCGCAGGACACCGCCGTCCTCCCGTACAACGACCTCGACGCGGTGAGAGAGCTGTTCGAGAGAGAGGGTGAGGCGTTCGCCGCCGTCATCTTAGAGCCGGTGGCAGGGAACATGGGGTGCGTGCCGCCCGCCGAGGGCTACCTTGAAGGCTTGCGCGAGATCACGGCCGAGTACGGCAGCGTCTTGATCTTCGACGAGGTCATGACGGGTTTCCGGGTGGCGCGCGGCGGTGCCCAGGAGCGCTTCGACGTCACGCCGGATCTCACGACCCTGGGCAAGGTCATCGGCGGGGGCCTGCCAGTGGGGGCGTACGGCGGTAAGCGAGAGATCATGGAGCTGATCGCGCCTTCGGGCCCGGTCTACCAGGCTGGCACCCTCTCTGGCAACCCGCTCGCGATGGCCGCGGGCCTCGCCAGCCTTCGGCAGAGCGGCGAGCAGGGATTCTATGAGCGTCTCGAGGAACTCGGGGGACGGTGGCGACGCGGCATGCGCGAGGCGGCCTCCGCGGGCCACGTTCCGTTCACCATAAACCAGGTCGGCTCGATGGTGAGCATCTTCTTTACCGAGGGTCCTGTCACGGAGTTCGCCTCGGCCGCCGAATCCGACACCGAGGCGTTCAAGGACTTTTTCTGGTACATGATCTCCCGGGGTATCTACCTAGCCCCGAGCCAGTACGAGGCTGGCTTCATCTCCGCGGCGCACTCGGAGCAGGATCTTGCGAAGACCTTCGAGGCGGCCCACGAGTGGTTCACGAAGTCGGAGAGCGGCTAGGGATGGTTCGGCGAACGCCCGAAGCCTCGCTCAAGGAGGTTTTTCTGCACGCCGTTGCCGGACTGCCCGAAGATGAAGGTCGGGGAGAGGTAGTCGCCGAGGCACTCGATTACCTCCAGCGAGGTTTCGACTCCCACTACGCCGCCACGAACGGCGCGAGCGACGATGAGATACTCGTGGGAGACAACGCTTATGCGTGGGCGGTCGAGACCATAGCGCATCTCGACGAGCCGCGTTTCGTGGCTGTGGCGAGCCGTATGATCCAGGACGGTGCCGGCCGCATCGCGGCTGGTGAAGAGGTCACCCTGGAACTCTGGACGCCGCACCTGGCCGGGCTACTCGACATCATCTCGGGCGAGGGCCCGGAGAGGTCCGAGGCGCGCATCC
>DASZKL010000059.1:0-8579 GCA_035947015.1 Rubrobacteraceae bacterium | reverse complement strand
GCGTTGCAAAGTGCTTGGGCGACGGCGAAGAAGCAGGGGAAGATTGCGACGCAGGATTAGGATGAGCTTGAAGCACAAACCATCCTGGGGTGCCATGAGAAGGTCTCAGGCCAGAGGAATGCCGCAAGGTATTCGTTCCAGAGCCTTTACTTGAGCCCCAAGACGATACGGAACCACCTCTCCAACATCCTTTACAACCTATAGGTGGCGAACAGAACCGAGGCCATAGTTCGTGCCCCCGAAGCCAGAGTGGGTTAAGATCTGGATCTACCTTGAGGTGAGTCGAGACGGTCGTGCAGTAGGTGCTTCTTTAGCGAAAACCAATCACTTGGTAAAAACATCGGCTTCGCCCTGATTGTGCATGAAGTGGTCTTCCCGAGATGTCGTTCGGGTACTCGGCAGCACCTGCGTGATGGTTCCGTTATGTACGGAAAGCAGGCTGCACTTTAGCGCCCTACTGCACGACTGAGCGCCAGAGGTACGCTTCGAGCGGATAGTTTGAGGCAAGAGCGTCATCCACGAGATCGCATGCTTATTCGGCGGCCCAATATCTTGTGGTTACCGGTCAGGCGTCTAGGTGCGAAGCCTGACTACCCGAAGGGCCGAGCGACACGTTTATGCAAGGACCTGTATACCGACTTCCGAGAATTTCTCTACTAGGCACTTCGGTGAATAAGGGCATGAAGAAGGGCCGGACCTGCTACGCTCCGGCCCTATCAACACTGTGCGGAGCTTACACTACTCGACGGTGGTCAGAGAGCCTGCTTTGCACACCGTCCGCTGCATACACCCTCGCCTATTAGCCGGTCGGTACCCTGTACCAGTCGCCCATACTTTCATCTTCCGCAGGGCTCTTGGTGACATTCTCTAGCACCCCCGAGCCGTCGGCGTTCACCTTGAAGATCTCAGCCTTGCTGCCTCCCGGTGACCCACTAAATGCTATCTGGGTGCCGTCGGGAGACCAAGCGAGATAGAAGAAGGACGGGGGATCGCGCTCGAGGATGAGGGTGGGCTCCCCAGAGCCATCGGAGCGCATCTTGTAGAGCTTCTCCGAGTAGTTCCAGTCCGTGAACGCTATCAAGGCACCGCCTGGCGAGTAGTCGATGTAGTCTTCCTGAAACGAGGGGGTATCGGTGAGATTGGTCTGCTGCGAACCGTCGATCCTCATGTCGTAGATGTCGCCCTGTGTCGTCCGCGGTAGCCGAAGATAGGCAATCCGAAGGCCGTTGGGAGACCAGGCAGGACCCAACTCACGGAGCTCAGGGGTGTTGGTGAGGTTGGTCTTACCACGGCCGTTTAGGGACTTCATCTTGTAGATGTCGGATTGCTGCGCGAAGCGGCGGTGGTACGTTATCCACCTGCCGTTGGGCGACCAAGCCGGATCGAGACCATAGCCTAAGCGCCTCTCGGCCGAACCGTCGAGGTTCATCCTCCAGATGCTGGAGTTGTTGCCCAGCCGGGGAAATCCCTCGAACGCCACCTGAGTGCCATCGAAAGAGACAGCGGGAGAGGACTCGTCTGTGTCGTTCTTTGTAATCTGCTGCAGACCTGTACCATCTGTGTTGATGGTGAAGATCTCACGGTCCCCTTCGGGGTTGTCCACTCCAGTGCCCGTGGTGCGGTCGCTAACAAAGATGATCTTTTCCTCGCCTACTGCGTTGACCTCCACGGCGGCCAGTGCTACCCCACCTGCGAGCAGCACTGCCAAGGCTACCGAAGCTAGTAGTAGAGGTTTGTACAGGGGTCATGTGACCGATTCATGGGACACCTAGGTGCGAAGGGCATCTAGGAGGGCGGCTGAGGCTGCCGCTGTGGAGGCTAGAGAAGGAGGGTGAGGCTCAACGAGGGGCGCTGGATTCGAGCGTGGCGAGGGATCCTACGCAGGGTCTTTGAGATGTCGCCTCCGGTAACGGCGAGCGCGCGCCCGAGCGCCACACTGGGAGCCGCACCAGGCGGCCGAATGGTTGCGCGTGTGATCGTAGAGCGCCCAGTGGCACTCGGCGCAGGCTTTGAGGCGAGGCCAGGTCCCATTCTCCTGCGCTGCGTACGCGATCGAGACCAACCGGCCGATGGCGTAGTCCAACCCTCCCCCCTCGGCTGGAAGCAGCTCGACCCTGCCAGCCTCCCCTGTCCGGGCACGCAGGCACACGGGGCCAACTGCTGCGTCAAAGGCTTCTCCCGTCTCGGCGGGTAAAGGGAAGCCGGCGTTGGCCAGCAGCAACCCGCGCAGCGCTTCGCGCAGGCTCCTGGCGCGCGCTAGATCCTGGTCGGTGAGTGTGGGCAGGAGGGGCACGATCCTGTGCTCGGTTAGCCACGAAGCGAGGCCGGGCGGGTCCTCGATCTCGTCGGTGCCAGGCGGGACGTCGAGGGTGTTCACGAAGTCGCGCACGAGCTCCAGATCCCCCGGAGCTGCCAGGCGACTGTCGTCCCTATCGGTTGCCACAAGTACATTCTATCCCGCCTGCCGTACCACCCTTGCCCCGAAGGCCGTCGCCAGGACGAGCAGGGCCGGGAGCCCGAGCGCAAAGGGTAGGCCGTAGAGGCTCGCCATGCCCCCAACCAGCACGGGACCTACGAAGGACCCGAGGTAGCCAACGGTAGAGACGCGGGCGGCGGCGGTCGCCGGCGTCTCGCCCGGCGCTTTACCCCCCGCAGCTATGGCGAGCGGCAGGGCGTTGGCGATCCCCATCCCCAATAGCCCGAGGCCGATGAGCCCCGCCACCGGGGCGTCAACGAGCAGCGCGCCGCCGAAACCAGCGCCGGCCACGACGGCCCCGACCCGGAACACTCTCACGGCGCCGAAGCGGGAGACGAATCGGTCGCCCGCCAGGCGACCCAGCGTCACCATCCCCAGAAACACGCCGAGGCCAATGGCGCCGAGGGCCTCGGACCCTCCCAAATCGTCCGCGACGTACACGGCAGACCAGTTCAGGCCAGCACCCTCGGCCAGCGTGAAGCAGAAGGCCAAAGACCCCAATAGCGCTACGTGACCAGACCAGCCGCTAAACCACCGCCGTAAGCCTCCCATGTCCGCAGATGTATCCCCCGACGATTCCGCGTCTACCCGCGAGGGGAGCAAAAGGGGTATTACGACAGGACCCGCCACAACGGTCACAGCGGCGGCGAGGAGAAAATGTGGCGACGGTGCGACGCCCAGGCGCGCGGCGAGGGCTCCTGCCCCCGCACCGAGGACGCCCCCGAGGCTGTGCATGGCGTGCAACCCTGAGAGCACGGGGCGTCCCATGAGCCGCTGGACGGCTACACCCTGGGCGTTCATCGCGACGTCCACGATGCTGTTGAGCGCGGCGAACAAGAACAGGCTCGCGGCCAGCACGGGAAGGTTGGGGGCCACGGCAGCGCCCAACAGCGCACCCGAGAACATAAGCAGCGAGCCGGCCAGGGCCTTTCGGCTGCCGGTGCGGGGTACCACGAGACCGCCGAGCTGGAGACCCAAGACGGCGCCAGCCTCCAAGCCGAGGAGGGCGATGGCGAACTCCCCGTCGCTCAAGCTGAGGCCACCCTTTATGGCGGGTACGCGCGAGGCCCAGCTTGCGGATATGACCCCGGTGAGCAGGAAGCACGCCGCAGCTCCAACCCTCGCCCGACGCGCTCGACGCTCCGAAACCCGCCCCCTGCCTAACCCGTCACAGGTACCCTGGCCAGCGCTGTCTATCGCCGTAATCCCACTCGATAGCCATCTCATAACAGTCTAAAAGGTTTAGAGTGTTATCGCAAGCGGTGATCGCGGGGCCAGCCTGGTCGCTGCGAAGTCATCCTCATGACTGCCTGGTAGGGGAGTTCTCAGAGGCTCGCGTCGAGCCTAGGCCGATGGCATCATACCTGGGTTGAAAGGGTTGGCCCCTCGGGGAACGATAGCCGAGGAGCTCGGGACTAGCTTCCATCCCTTCTTCGCCTATTGAGAACATCCACACGGCAGCTAGGAGGTAGAGAGTTGGCTCAGTTGGTCCGGCGCCACCCCTTAACTACCTTTTTCCTCCTCGCGTTCGGTCTGACGTGGGTGGTATGGGTACCGCGAGCGGCCGGCGTCCAGCTTGGCGTCCTGGGGCAAGCGTGGACCTGGGTTCCGGCGATAGCCGCGCTACTCGCAGCAATTCTCACCGGGGGGCGCGCGGCGGTAAGGGATCTGGGGGCGCGCCTTGTGCGCTGGCGCGTGGGCTGGCGATGGTACCTGGTGGTCATCCTTGGGCCCGCCGCCTTCTCACTCGCCGTAGCGGGGGTCTATGCACTACTTGGCGGCTCTTGGGCGGCCGCCACACCGCCGGTACTCCGCGGCGAGGATCCCTTGGCGCTGCTGCCCCTCCTGTTGCTGATACTGACCGTCACTGACGGCTTGGGCGAGGAGCCAGCCTGGCGAGGGTTCGCGCTTCCGCGGCTGCTGTCCCGGCACAACGCGCTGGTTGCCAGCCAGATGCTTGGCGTACTCTGGGGGCTGTGGCATCTCCCACTGGTCTGGACGGAGGGATTCACGCTGTATCAGCAACCCGTCTGGCTGGTCCTCTTCGACATACTGGCGAAGTCGGTTCTGTTCACCTGGGTTTTCCTGCACACGCGCGGCAGCGTGCTGCTGGCCATGCTGTTGCATGGGGCTACCAACCTATTCAACGTGTCGCCGAACCTGACCGGCACCGACGACCTCACGCTCCCCGTGCTCGCCGCGGTGGCGAAATGGCTGCTTGTAGTAGTAGTGATCGTGGTAGCCGGGCCGGGCCTTGCACGAGGCCCGCGGCCAGAGGTGCTACCGAAGGTCTGAGGTGCGACCCCTCGATTCACCATATCCGGATAGGGTCTTCGGAGAACAACCTTTCTAGCTCGCGCGTTGCCCCTTGGACTCTCCTCAGAGCACCTTGAGATTGAGCATCATCCCCGTCTCGTGTTCGAGTATGTGGCAGTGGAACATGTAGAACTGCTCGCCCTCGAAGCCATGAGAGAAGTCCATGGCGCACTTCACGGTCTCCCCTGGCCAAATGAGCACGGTATCCTTGAGGCCAAGGTCACTCACCATCCTGCCCTTCTCGTCCACCACGAGGTGCGCGACCTGATGGGGGGTGCCAACCCTATCCAGGACCCTGAACTGGAAGCCGTGGAGGTGTATGGGGTGGGGCATGCTCTTCTCATGGTTGTAGATCTCCCAGACCTCTTTTGCCCCTCTCTGGACCACGACGGGGAACTCGTCCATCCTGTGGGTCTTGCCGTTGATGAGCCACCGCATCCCCCCTTCGTCGGTGGTCATGGAGATCGTTATGGCTCGAGCGTCCGCTTCGACCAGCTCTGGCTGGGGGATCTCGGAGAGGGTCTGCGGCACGCTTCTTGCGTAATCCGTTTTCTCCCCAACCACCAATCTCAACAGATAGAATTCGCTGCCGTCCGGGAGCCGGGCTGGACCCATCTGGTGATCCATGCGGTGCCCCATCTGCTGATGGTGTCCCATCTCCATGTGGTCCATTTGGCCCATGTGCTCCGTGTGACCCATGTGTTCCGTATGCTCCATGCCCTCACCCATCTCGTGCTCGTGGTGCATCGGGTCGAAGGGGAGGCTCTTAAGCACAAACTCCTCACCCACCTCAAAGCTCCTCAGGTCAAGGAGTATGTCCATCCGCTCGGCGGAGGAGAGAAAGACCTCGCTGGCCTCTCGTGGCCTCTCCAAGAGGCCACCATCCGTGCCGATGATCTGGTAGGGCAGCAACTCTTCTTCGCCCGCCTTGGTGAAGGCTATCCTGTAGGCGCGGGCGTTGGAGCCGTTGAGCAGCCTGAAGCGGTAGATCCTCGTGCTCACCTCCAGGTAGGGGGTAGGCGTCAGGTTCACCAGGATGACGTCCCCCTCGTAGCCCATGTCTATTGCCATTCTGTCTGGCTCGTAGACGAAGTTCCCATCTTCGCCGAACACTTTGTCCTGGATGAGCAAGGGGATATCCGTCTTAGTGAGCTCCAGGTCCAGGGCCTTGACGAGCCTCCGTTCGTCCTCGTCCTCCACGAGAAAGAAGCCGGCCAGGCCGGAGTAGGTCTGGCGGGCGGTGCCCCCGTGAGGGTGAGGATGGTACCAGTAGGTGCCGCCCCGGTTCTGCACAGGGAAAGCGTAGTCGTAGGTGGCCCGTGGGGCTACTGGTCGGAAGGGGTGGCCGTCCATCTGCCAGTCGACGTGCAGCCCGTGCCAGTGGATGGTGGTCTCCTCGTCGAGTTCGTTAGCGAACTCGGCGTGGAACTCCGCCCCTGTTCGCACGCTGACGGTCGGATTCAGGTAGGTCTTGCCATCCTGCTCGACGCGATAGGCAATGAGCGTGGTCTCCTTGCCTGGTAGAACTTCGACGCCCTCCTTCTGTGCTGAGATGCGCGCGGGTATATCCGAGGCATCCAGCATGCCCATGATCCCGTCGTCGCCAGGCAGTCGCAGAGGGTTCTTGAAGTTATCCAGCTCTGTGGGGCTTAGCGGGGCGTAAGCCGCAGATGATATCTCCACCAGAAGCTCCTTTCTCCAAATCCGAGATCGAGGTGAGCCACGACGCGGGATGGATCTAGTCCCTGTCGCCCCTCCAGTATAAGCCGCACGACCAGGACAGCCGCGCTATCATCGAGCCTGCCTGTTCACCAGCGCCACGCCCAGGAGCGTGACTACGCCCCCGAGGGCGGCGATGAGGGTGGGCACCTCCCCGAGCCAGACCCAGGCGATAGCCAGGGCCAGCGGGGGGACCAGGTAGTTCACTACCCCTGCTCTGGCTGCCGGCAACCGCGAGAAGACGTAGGCGAGGGTTGCGTAGGCGACCGCGGTGGCGAAGACCCCAACGTACACCACGCTGAGGGTCACTTCAGGCGGAGCCGCCAGCGCCTCCCCGACCAGCTCGGGCAGGAAGGGCGACAGGAAGAGCGTGCCAGCCCAGATGGAGTAAGAGGTGAATTCGAGCGCGCTGTAACGCTCCAGATAGGGCTTCTGGACGACGAAGTAGAGGCTCGCCGAGACACCCGAGAGGAGCACCAGGAGGGCTCCCTGGTCGAAGCGCAACCCTCCCCCTTCGCCGACGGAGATCAGGGCCACCCCCGCGAAGCTGACGGCTATGCCCGCCCATGCCAGGCCCTCGAGCCTCTCTTTGAGGAATGCGACCGCGAGCAGGGCGGTGAAGACCGGGATCGAAGCGTGCAGGAGTCCTGCCGTCCCGGCGCTCACGGTGTCCTGCCCGTAGACGAGCGTCACGTTGTAGGCGGCGAAACCCAGCAAGCCCGAGAGCGCGGCGGCCGGCAGATCCCGCGTCTCGGGCAGGCGCACGCGCCGGGAGAGCAGCGCGAAGAGAGCCAGCACCGCCGAGGCACTCAGCAGGCGTAGCAGAGACAGAGAGCCGGGATCGTATGCCTCAAGGCCGGCCCCGATCCCTGAGTAAACCGAGGCCGCGAAGAACACGGTGAGGGAGATGGCGATCAGGAGCCGGGCGTCAAGGCGCGTTTTCATAGACCACGTATTGTAGGGGGCGAAGATGGGCGTGACCGGCTGGCGAGAGCAGCGTCGTAAAATGACCTGATGAGACCACGACGAGCCGGGTTTAGGGACGGTTGGCCTTGATCAGGGCGATCCTGATAGCCGCGTTGCTCCTCGGCGGAGTCCTCTCGGTCTTCGCCCTCGGGCGCCTCGACGAAGAACGCTTTGCCCCTGCGTGCCCGCCTGGCCTCGGGCGGGGCATCTGGGATCTCCCTTTCATAGAGGAGAACGACGCGCCGACCGGCGGCCCTGTGCAGAGGCTCCTGGACAACCCCAACTTCGGGGCCTCGCCAGACGCCGCGGGTGACCTCGAGGCCGGGCTGGTAGACGAGCGACTGGTGGGCGCCCTCCAGGCTCTTACCAGAGAGCACCGCGTCTGCGTGGATGCCTTCAAGGAGGGGCACCAGTTTTTTCCTGGGGTCCGGGATGGCCCCCGCATCCCCGAGGGCTACGGCGAGGCTGGCGGGCTGCCCAACACGCACTACTTCGGGCGGGCCGCCGACATCCGGTGGGTGGACGGCAAACCCGTGGAGGGCAACGCCACGGACCCGGAAGTACTCGATGTGGGCAGGATCCTCGCCGATATTCCTCGGCGCCAAAGACCCGACCAGATCATCGGTCCGCCCGGCTGGACCAGAACCCTGGGATACGGTCCCGAGAGGGGATGGATCCTAGACCCCGACCAGCTCGAGCTCCACGAGGATCACATCCACGTCGGCTACATGTATGAGAACAGAACCCGCTCGACGAGATAGCGAGCACATAGGGATCAAGACAGGAAGGAGCCACGCCTCGCATTCGCACAGAACCCCAAGCCAGGTTTCGAGCAGATCGCCTTGTGGGTACACGTCCCGATATAGGCATCTTCAAGAAAGGATGGGTGGATGATCGGCTCAATCATAGCCTGGATCATAATCGGGCTCGTCGCCGGGGCGCTGGCGAAGTTGATCATGCCGGGAGACGATCCCGGTGGCATCATAGTGACGATCCTCATAGGGATCGCCGGCGCCTTCGTGGGCGGCTTCCTAATGAGCCTGCTCGGTGTGGGCGAGGGCGGATTGATCTGGACCATTATCGTGGCCACCATAGGCGCGTT
>DASZKL010000058.1:0-3751 GCA_035947015.1 Rubrobacteraceae bacterium | reverse complement strand
GCTGCCCGCCATACCCTCCTAATTACGGAAAGCGCCCGGTCTTCCTCCCTCGACGACATAGACCATCACGAGGGCTTTGTTGTCCGGGATGTCCGGGTCCTTCTTGCTCGGCGGCTCGTAGCTTACCCAGTAGTTGTAGCCGTCCCTGCGGGCTGCGAGGCCTGCGACAGCCGACTCCGGGGTCTTCAATGCGTCCGACAGTCGCTCGTACTCCCCTCCTATGCCTCTCTTGAAGGGATGGTACGCTTCGTAGCCCAACACCCTCCAACCATTTTGGTGCAGACGCTCGTCGTAGTAGCCCAAGACCTCCTCCCTGCTGGCCTCGGTTGTGAAGCGAACCTCGCATGCTCCTTGCAGTGGGCGCGGGCCGCTCTCGGGGTCGGCGTAGTGGGGGAACTCCTCCAAAGCGGCCCTCTCTCCGCCGAGGCAAGCGCTCCACGACAGGTAAAACACCGCCCCGCCGACGACGAGGACGAGGAACCCCACCCCGGCCACAGCTGCAAGGAGCGCCCGTCCCATCTCTTCCTCCTCTATACCTATCCTTACAATGTAAGGTTTACACTGTAAGTCTAGCGCTTGTATCGTACGTTGTCAAGAGTCTTTACAGGGAATCGCGAGGAAGCCCACTAACCGCCGCCCCGATTCTGCGCGGTTACTAGAATCAGTAGCTGGCGCCAGCACTTTACCTTAACTTTCCTGCCTTACCGCATGCGGGCACGGAATGCTGAGGTTTCCAACTATCCGCCACAAAATGTAGGCAACCAACAAGAGAGGCTTCTAGAGCTTCTATACTCGACAGGACAAGCAACATAGAGAGGAGGGCTGTAGTGCTGGATTACGACGCCTCAACCTACGGCGACCGTATGGCAGATGTGTACGACGAATGGTTCGCGGTGCCCACCGACGCGGGCGATGCCGTGGCGTTCCTCTCGGATCTCGGGGGTTCGGGACCGGTGCTGGAGCTCGGCATCGGGACCGGTCGCATAGCGCTTCCGCTGGCGCAGAGGGGTCACCGGGTCCACGGCGTAGATGCTTCGGAGGCCATGGTGCAGAAGCTGCGGGGCAAAGAAGGGGGCACGGGGATACCCGTGACCATTGGGGACTTCGCCGAGCTGGACGTCGAGGGAGATTTCTCCCTCGTCTACGTCGTCTTCAACACCTTCTTCGCCCTGCTCTCGCAGGAGGACCAGGTACGGTGTTTCTCGAACGTAGCGAGGCGGCTGCAGGAAGGTGGCGACTTCGTGATCGAAGCGTTCGTCCCGGATATGACCCGCTGGGACCGTGACCGGCGGATGGAGGCTCAACGCGTGGCGAACGACAGCGTCGTCCTCGGTGCGGCCAGGCACGACCCGGTAGAGCAGCGGGTGGTGTCGAACCACCTTCTCGTCTTCGAGGGGGGCGTGAAATTCTACCCGGTGCGGCTCCGCTACGCGTGGCCTGCGGAGCTGGATCTCATGGCCCGTCTGGCGGGACTTCGCCTGCGCGAGCGCTGGGGAGGCTGGGGTCGAGAGCCCTTTGTAGGCTCGAGCGTCAAGCACGTCTCGGTCTACGAACGATAAGCGGTTGGTGCGCCCAAGCCCTGCCGGTGGTTACTTGATCGGGGCTCCCATCGCGTGGTAGCCGCCATCGACGTGGATCAGCTCGCCCGTCGTAGCGGGCCACCAGTCTGAGAGAAGGCTGACCACGGCCCGGCCCACCGGCTCGGGGTCGTCGGTCGCCCACCCCAGAGGGGCCTGCCGGTCCCACTCTCCCTCTATGCTATCGAAGCCCTCGATGCCCTTGGCGGCGAGGGTTCTTACCGGGCCTGCGGAGACGAGATTGACCCGGATGCCTCTCGGGCCCAGGTCCCGCGCCAGGTAGCGGGAGGTCGACTCGAGGGCGGCCTTCGCTACGCCCATCCAGTCGTAGGCCGGCCAGGCTACCCGGGCGTCGAAGTCGAGGCCGACGATCGAAGAGCCTGCCCCCATGAGATCAGCCAGCCCAATAGAGAGGGCCTTGAGCGAGAAGGCCGAGGTCTGCAACGCCGTGGCGACGGAGGGCCACTCCGCGGTGAGGAAGTTGCCGCCAAGAGCATCCTCCGGGGCGAAGGCTATCGCGTGGACCGCGCCGTCGAGCTCACCCCAGCGCTCCTTCAGATCACTTGCTGCCGACGCTATGTCCTCCGGTTTGTTCACGTCGAGCTCCAGCACGGGTGGCTCGGGGTCGAGGCGCCTTGCGGTGCGGGCGGTGAGGTTCATGGCCTTCCCGAAGCTGCTCAGAGCGATCTCCGCCCCCTGCTCGGACGCCAGGCGCGCCACCGAGAAGGCGATGGATCGCCGGTCCAGGACGCCGGTTACCAGTACCTTTTTGCCTTCCAGCAGCCCGCCCATCCGTCCTCCTACTCAAGCGTGTCGTCGATTGGGTTGGCATAGTCTAGGGTATGCGTCACGCCCTGACCAGTTGCGGCTACCTACTCCGACGCCTCCGTCTTCTCGTCGGAGGAGCGCTCCTCGTATGAGGCTTCGATCCTGCCTTCCCAGGTCAGCAGGTCTTTGCGGAGGGCTTCGATCTTCTCTTCGCTCAACCGCTCTATTATGTTGTGGCGCTCGTGGGGATCTCTTGCAAGGTCGAAGTACTCCTCGGCCTGGTTGCCGTAGTGGTAGATGTACTTCTTGTCGTTCGTAATGCTCGCCAGGCACGTGTGCACGTGGTAGCAGCTCGCCCTGAGGGTGCGGTTCTCGGGTGGGGTGAGCATCGATGCCCCGGGGTAGGTACCGCCCCCGATCCTGTAGCCCAAGAGATCTGCCACCGTCGGAAGGATGTCGAGCTCGTTCACCGCCGGCTCGATCCACCTGCCGTCCTCCCAACGTCCGGGCTGGTGGATGATGAGCGGGATGTGGAGCCCCTCGTTGTAGATGGTGTTGTCGTGCTGCTTGAGGCCGTGTTCGTCGAACCCTTCCCCGTGGTCGCCGAAGATGATGAAGGTCGTGTCTTCGTAGAGGCCGAGGTCCTTGTATTGATCGACGAGGTTCCTCACGAAGAAATCCTGGTAACGCATGGTGTTCAGATAGCGGTTGAGCTCCTCGTCCTCGACAAACCTCTTCTTGCCGTAGCGGTCGGGGACGACGTACTGGTGATGGCCCGTCGCTGTGAGGTAGGTCGCAAGGAACGGCTCGTCACCGTTCTTCTCGAGCCATTTCCTGCTCGGCTCGAGCATGATGTTGTCCTCGTAGCCGAAGTAGTTGGTCGCCTCGAAGCCGAACTTGCTCATATCCTCGGTTGCGAAGAAGTCCTCGTACCCGAGGTTGTCCACTAGCTGGGGCCGCCGCTCGAAATCCTTTGTGGCCGACTGGAAAAAGACGGTCCGGTAACCCCGCTCCTTCAAGAGGTCCGCAATGCACCGGGCTGGGATGATGCCAGGCTCCGATTCGGTTCTCGCGGTATCCAGAGGCGGGGGCACCCCGCAGAGGGACGCGACGAGCGCTTTGGAGGTGTGGGGAACGACCGTGTAAGCTCGCTCGAAGACGAGGCTCTCTCTCGCGAGCTCGGCCAGGAAGGGGGTTGTATCCAGATCCTCGTTGTACGGCGTCGTGGATTGCGCGCGCGTTGACTCGAGGATGACGATGACGACGTTACGCTCTTTCGTCTGCGCGGTCCGCACCAACTCGGTCTCGGTCGGCAGTGGTTCGGCGGCGTGCTTCACCTCGACCTCCGGCGTGGCGAGCTCGCTCACGATCATGTTCGCCAAAGCGTCCCTGGAGAAGGCGTTGCC
>DASZKL010000057.1:0-5336 GCA_035947015.1 Rubrobacteraceae bacterium | reverse complement strand
CGTCTTGTGAAGCAACCCACGCCGGAGGAGGCTCCGGCGCGCACCGGCGATATCTTCGACAAGGCCTTCGGCTTCACCCGCGCCGACGAGGCGATGGCCGCCGGGATCTACCCCTACTTCAAGCCGATAGCCGAGCAGCACGGCGGCACCGTCAAGGTTGACGGGCGGGAGATGATCATCACCGGCTCCAACGACTACCTTGGGCTGACCCAGGATTCCCGCCTGGAGAAGGCGGCGATAGCCGTATTCGACAACTACGGCACTAGCTGCACGGGCTCACGCTACCTGACGGGCACCCTCGCGCTACACGAGGAACTGGAGCGGCGTCTGGCCGGATACTTCAAGGCCGAGGCGGCCTTGACCTTCAGTACAGGCTTCCTCGGCATGTTGGCGGTCCTGAGCGCGCTCACAGGTCGTCAGGACATCCTCTACCTCGATAGGGAGAACCATGCCAGCCTCTACGACGGGGCGAGGCTCTCCTTCGGCACGATGCGCAAGTACAGGCACAACGATCTGGACGATCTCGAGCGGTTGCTAGCCAGGGATGCGGACAAGCCGGGGGGGCGCATGATCGTCACCGACGGCGTCTTCTCCATGAGCGGCCACATCGCCGATCTGCCCGGTATCGTGCAGCTGGCGCGCAAGTACGGTGCCCGTGTCGCCGTAGACGACGCGCACGCCACTGGCGTACTCGGCGAGAACGGCCGGGGCACCCCTGAGCACTTCGGCCTCGAGGACGAGGTAGACGTCATAATCGGGACCTTCTCGAAGTCGTTCGCCTCCGTTGGTGGGTTCATGACGGGCCCGAGGGCGGTGATCAACTACGTCAAACACCACGGGCGCCCCTTTATATTCACCGCTGCGCTCCCGGCCATGCAGGTGGCCGTGGCGCTCGAGGCCCTGAACATCATGGAGACGGAGCCAGAGCACAGGGAGAGGCTGCAACAGAACGCAACGCAGCTGCGGCGAGGGCTCAGCGCGCTCGGCTTCGACATCCTGGGCTCGCAGACCCAGATCGTGCCGGTCTTGATCGGCCCCGACGAGCTGACCGTGGTCTTCTGGAAGGGACTGTGGGAGGCGGGAATCTTCACCACGCCCGCGCTGCCCCCTGGCGTTCCGCCGGGTCAGAGCATCATCCGCACCAGCGTCAACGCCAACCACACCCCAGAACAGATCGAACGTCTTCTCGAAGCCTTCGCCACGGTCGGTCGGGGCCTTGGTGTAATCGGCTAAGCTCTCGCGGCGTGGGCACCACCGAGATCCGGCCCGTCACATCCCGCGCCGACCTGAAGCGCTTCATCAAGTACCCTTTCGCGAGGTACCGTGACGATCCGCACTGGGTTCCGCCGCTGTTGATCTCCGAGCGCGAACAGTTCGACCCGAGGAAGAACCCTTTCTTCGAGCATGCGCGGGTGAACCTCTTCCTCGCCGAGCGTGGGGGCGAGGTCGTCGGGCGCGTCGCCGCCATAGACGACGACAACCACAACAGGACCCACGACGAGAACCTCCTGTTCTTCGGCTTCTTCGAGGCGCGAGACGCCGAGGCCGCCGAAGTACTCTTTGCCCGTGTCGAGGAGCGGGCGCGGAATCTGGGACGCGGGGCGGTCCGAGGCCCGGCCAACCCCTCTCTCAACCACAGCGCTGGCCTCCTTATAGACGCCTTCGACTCCGACCCGTTCGTGATGATGCCCTACAACCCGCCCGAGTATCCGCGCTACGCCGAGCAGCTCGGCTACAGCAAGGCAAAGGATCTATACGCCTGGATCTTCGATCGGGAGTGGGAGGTGAGGAAGATCGGTCGCCTCGCCGAGAGGGTCCGAAGAAGGCACAAGGACCTGGTCATCAGACCCGTAGACATGAAGCGCTGGGACGAGGAGCTCGAGCGGTTCAGGGATCTCTACAACAAATCCTGGGAGAGAAACTGGGGCTTCGTGCGCTACACCGACGCTGAGTTCGACCACCTCGCCCGCGAGTTCAAGATGATCCTCGACCCCGAGCTCGTCGCGCTCGCCGAACTTGATGGCGAGCTTGCCGCGATAACCGTCCTCCTGCCCGACGCCAACCAGGTCTTCAAGCAGATGCGCGGAAGGCTTCTGCCGTTCGGCATCTTCCATCTCTTGAGGCGCAACAGAATAGTGGACCAGGTGCGCCTTCCCATACTCGGCGTCGCGCCGGAACACCGCAACAAGGGCTTCGAGCTGGCCATGATCGACGAGCTCCACAGACGCACCCTCGCCAAGGGCTACAAGCGGTGCGAAGCCTCGTGGACGCTCGAGGACAACAGGGCCATGAACCACGTGATCGAGGCCGGCGGCGCGAAGCACTACAAGACCTACCGGATCTACCAGAAGGAGATATAGGCCGTGCCCGAGAGGGTGCTTCTCACCGGGGCGACGGGGTTCGTGGGTAGCCACATCGCGCGTGCCTTCGTCGAGGCCGGCTACGAGGTGCTCTGCGGCGTGCGCGCCTCTAGCGATGTGCGCTGGATCTCCGACCTCCCGATCGAGCGCGTGCCGCTCGACCTCGAGGGCAGGGCTGAGGACCTCCGCAGAGCCGTAAAGAACGCAGACCTGGTAATCCACGCGGCAGGGATAACCAGGGCCCGGCGCGCTGAGGACTACTATTCGATCAACGCCGGGGGCACCGCGAGGCTCGCCGATGCTGCGCTCGGGGCCGGTGTTCGCCGCTTCGTCCTCATCAGCAGCCTCGCGGCGCGAGGGCCGGATGGGCACGCCGGGCCAGCAAGCCCCTACGGACGGAGCAAACTCGAGGGAGAAGCGCACCTCCTCGGACTAGGCGGGAGTATGGAGACCGTAGTCCTCCGCCCGGCCGCCGTCTACGGCCCCCGCGACACCGACCTCCTGCCCCTCTTCAAGATGGCGAGACGCGGATGGTTGCCCGTTCCCTCCGGCGCTAACCTCCTGCAACCCGTCTACGCGACCGACGTGGCCATGGCGGCTCTCGCCGCGGCGCGCGAACCTGTTGGCTCTGGTCCTTTCCCCGTGGCCGAAAGGGCGCGCTACACGTGGAAGGACGTCGTCGCCGGGCTGGAGGAGGCCCTCGGGCGCACCATTCGCGCCGTTCGCATGCCCGCCGCATCCTTCACGCTGGCGGGTCGGGCGGCAGAGTTGGCGGCCAAACCCTTCTCCGCGGTCCCTCCCTTCGACGAGCGCCGAACGCGCGACCTGGCCGTCCACACCTGGACGTGCGACACCTCTGTCACCGAAGAGGCGCTGCGGTGGGAGGCGAAGGTTGCGCTCCCAGAGGGCCTGGAGCGTACCGCCCGGTGGTACGGGCAGGCGGGGTGGCTTAGTATGGGACACCGATGAGCGCGGGGGAGCACAGACCCGAGATCCTCTTCGCCACCATCGCCGCCGGAGGGGGGCACGTGGCGGGCGCGCATGCTATGTCCGAGGCCATAGAACTCTATTACCCCGGGCGTTTCGAGCTTCGCGTCTCGGACTACATGAAGGATCTAGGTGTCATCGGGCTCGACCGGTTCCACAAGGACTCCTGGCGTCGCGCGCTGCGCTTCCCTGTCGTGGCGAGGGTAGGCCAGCGCATCATAGACGCGTTCCCGCGCGCGACCATCGCAGCCGAACGGCGCATCCTGCGGGACTTCGCCCGGGCAGCAGCGGAGGATCTGAAGCGAGATCCTCCGCTGCTGGTGGTCTCCAACCACGGCCTCATCACCACGGGCCTGGCCGAGGCCAAGCACCGCTACGGTCTCGGGGTCCGCGTGCTCACCTTCGCCACCGAACCGTTCAACATCAGCGCGTACTGGGGGGAGCCGCGCGCGGATCGCCTCATCATGGCCTCCGAGGATGGCCGGCGCAGGTTGATCCGTTTCGGCGTACCGGCGGAGAAGATGACGATCATAGGGCGTCCGGTGCGCCAGGCCTTCCTGAACGCGCCAGCCAAGCACGAGGCCCGCGCGAATCTGGGGCTCGAGGATAGCTTCACCTGCCTGGTCTCGTTCGGCGGAGAAGGGGTGGGGCGGGACGCGCGGGGCTTGATCTCGACCCTGCTCGACTCCGACGTCCCCTTGCAGGTCGTGGCGATCACCGGGAGAAACGAGGCTCTGAGAAAGGAACTGAGTGCACTCGGGAAGGACGGGCTCAGGGTCGAGGGCTTCGTCGAGAACATGGCAGAGTACCTGGCGGCGAGCGACGTCTTTATCGGCAAGGCGGGACCCTCATCGGTCTACGAAGCCCTCGCCGTCGGGCGTCCCGTGCTCGCCAGCGGGTACGCCGGGCTGAACGAGATGGGCGTGGTGCGGTTCATCGAGAACGAGGGCCTGGGATGCCACGTTAGGACCACCGCCGCACTCGCGCGGGAGGTGCGGCGTTACGCCGGGGATCCCGCCCTACTGGAAGAGGTCGCTCGACGGTGCCGGGAGCTCAACCTGGCATCCAGGACCGAGCAGTTCGCGCACCACATCGTCCGCTACGCGCTGACCGGCGCGTAGGATCCCGTGCTTAAGCGGACCGTGATCGCGCTACTCTTGAGCCTCGCGCTCGGCTTCGCCGGGCTCTACCTCGTCGTCGGCGAGACGGTGTTTCGACTCGAGACCTACCGGGCGCAGAACTTTAGCGTCCCGCTAGCCTTTCTCATCGTTGCCGCCTTTCTCGCGAAGTGGCTCTCGCCCGCTGTGAGGGTGGGGCTTCTGTGCCGGGGACAGCAGATATCGCTCCCCTACCGCTCGGCATTCCTCGTGCATCTGGTCGCCATGTTCGTTGCGGCGCTCGCCCCGCAAAACACTGGCTTTGGGCCTGCCACCGTCGCTGCGCTCTCCCGTTTCGGCGTGCCGGTAGGAAGGGGGATCGGCGTCGCCGTACAGATCTTCGTACTCGATCTGATCTTCTTCGCCTGGTCGGTGCCCGCGAGCATCGGATACCTGGTTTATTCGGATGCGCTCGAGCTCCCCGCGGGTGCCAGGGTCGTCGCCGTCGCAGCGAGCTGCCTGGCCATAGTCGCCGCCGTTTCTCTGAGCCGACGACCGCAGCTGATCGTTGGCCTCATCTTCCGGGTCGCGAGGTGGCACTTCATGGGACGGTTCGCATCGTGGCTGCGCAAGGTCGCGCGCGACTACTACCGCAGCGCCAGGGCTTTCCTGAGGATGCCAGCCTCCTACTGGCTAACGCTCCACCTGACGACAGCTGCGGGATGGTTAGGCGGCTATCTCCTCCTCTGGCTGCTCCTTGAGGTCTACGGCGTCGACGCCGGGCTGCTGGCGACGCTCGCGATCCTGAGCAGCCTCACCCTGGTCTCTCACTTCGTGCCCACGCCAGGGGCCGCGGGCTTTATAGAGGCGGCCGTGGGCCTGAGCATCGGCG
>DASZKL010000056.1:0-4464 GCA_035947015.1 Rubrobacteraceae bacterium | reverse complement strand
GAGGAAACCCCCTACTCGGCCGTCTTCGGCGCGGGCCCAGATCACTACCACGTCGGCGAAGGAGGCGTTGCCGATCCAGCGCTTCTCCCCGTTCAGGACGTAGCCGCCGTCCCTGGAGACGGCGGTCGTCCTCAGGGAGCCAGAGTCGCTCCCGGCATCGGGCTCGGTGAGGGCGAAGGCACCGATCTTCTCGCACTTCGCCATCTGGGGCAGCCAGCGTTGTTAGTGTTCTTCGCTCCCGAGCTCGTGGATCGCGGCCATCGCGAGGCCGCTCTGGACGTGCAGGAACGTGGCCAGGCTCCCGGACCCGCGCGCCACCTCCGCTATGGCCAGTCCGTAGGAGACGTTGTTCCAGCCGGCGCAGCCGTACTCCCTCTCGAAGGTGCCGCCAACTATCCCGAGCTCGCCCAGAGCGGGCACGAACTCGAACGGGAACTCGCCTCGGTCCCAGTAGTCTGCCGCGGTCGGGATCACCTCCCGGTCCACGAACTCCCGCACCCGGTCGCGGATCCCCTTCTCCTCCTCCGAGAGCAGCCTATCCGCCCTTATGAAGTCCGTGGGTCGCGTCGCGGCCCTGATCTCTCGCGGAACCGGTGTCATCCTAGAACCTTTCGCGTTAGGGGAGACGGTCGCTCTGTATGGGGATACCCATCCCCGAAAAGCTTAAATTCACGCATCGCTAGGGTCAAACTGCTCTCGCCGCAGACCACGAGCCCGCGTATCATGTCGGCTCTTGAAGTGAACTTGCGTCTTCGGGAGAGGAGCGGAACTTGGCCGTCGAGAAGATTCAGGTCGTCGGTGCCGGGCAGATGGGCAGCGGCATCGCCCAGGTCGCCGCGCAGGCCGGGCTGGCGGTGCATCTCGCGGATGTGGACGAGGCAGCTCTGGACGGGGGCCTCGAGACCATAAAGGAGAACCTCTCCCGCTCGGTGGAGAAGGAACGCATCTCGCAGGGCGAGATGGACGAGGCCCTCGATAGGATCGAGTCAGGGACCGAGTACGCCGCCGACGCGGACCTGGCGATCGAGGCGGTGGTCGAGGTCGCAGAGGTAAAGAGGGAGGTGTTCCAGGCGCTGGACGAGATGCTCGGAGAAGACGCTATCCTCGCCAGCAACACCTCCTCCATCTCCATCACCGAACTCGCCGCAACGACGGGGCGGCCGGAGAGGTTCATCGGGATGCACTTCTTCAACCCGGTGCCCCTCATGAAGCTCGTGGAGATCGTAAGGGGCCTGCAGACCTCCGACGAGACCCATAGAGAGGTCCACGAACTGGCCGAGTGCCTGGGAAAGGAGCCAGTCCAGGTCAACGACTCTCCCGGCTTCGTCTCGAACCGGATCCTTATGCCAATGATCAACGAGGCCGTCTACTGCGTGATGGAGGGGGCAGCTGGGCCGGATGAGGTAGATGCGGTCATGAAGCTCGGGATGAACCACCCGATGGGTCCCCTCGAACTCGCCGACCTCATCGGCCTGGATACATGTCTCCACATCATGGAGGTACTGCACGAAGGTTTCGGGGATACCAAGTACCGACCCTGCCCCGTACTGAAGCGCTACGTCGCCGCCGGGTGGCTCGGCCGTAAGAGCGGGAAGGGATTCTACGAGTACGCGTAGCACCGCCCGAGAGATGCAGACCCAGGACGGTAGAGTCATCACCTGACCCCCGGGATGCGATAGTGTTCACATCAAGCACATAACTTCCTCTTCCCTTTATGTGCATTTCGCATATAATCTGATCGTAGTTTAGAGAGCACTTTCGACACGGAGGTAAGAGTCGATGAAGGGTATCTTCAAGCGCCTTTCTGCTGGGGCGACGGGCAAGGCTGGCGAGAAGGCGCGCGAGCGCCGAGAGGGGAAGAAGGTCCCGGGCCGCAAGCGATACCTCGTGAGGGGCTAGCGGCACCATATTCCTGGACCCCCACTTGGGCCGCGGCCTCTATGGTCGCGGCCCTTCGCCTTCGGGAAGATCTGGTAGAGAGCGCGCCGCTAGAGGCGCAGGCAAAGCGAGTTGGCCGGTCACCTGGAGTAGGCCGAGACGAGAGGTAGCGACGTGCCTGTAGCGATCACTGAGAACACCAGCATAGACTACGACGTCCAAGGCGAGGGACCGCCGCTGGTTCTGATAGGGGGCTTGGGCTTCGGGCGCTGGGCTTTCTTCAAGCAGATACCGGCATTCTCGCGCCACTTTCGCACTATCTCCTTCGACGTGCGGGGTGAGCGGGATCTGGATGGTGGCGTCGCCGACCTAGTGTCAGACGTGGTGGCGCTCATGGATCATCTGCGCATCAGGAAGGCTCACGTGCTTGGCACCTCGCTTGGCGGCTTCGTCGCCCAGGAGCTGGCGTTGAGGAGGCCGGATCTCGTCGACCGCTTGGTCTTGGTGTGCACGAGTTACGGGGGCAGGGGACCAGAGAAGATGTCTCCGTGGGCGCTCTCGGACATGATCGGGCTCCCCTCGCTGAGCGTCGAGAGGGCTGTCCGTCGCGGTCTCGAGACGGCCACCTCTGAAGCGTACCGTGCGAGTCATCCCGATGAATTCGAGCAGATCGTGCGCTGGCGCCTCGCCGACTCGCCGTCCCTATCTGCCTACTATGAGCGGATGAGGGCAGGCGCACGCTTCGATCTCTCCCGTGATGTCGGGAGCATAACCTCCCCGACGCTCGTGATCCACGGCGCCTTGGACCGCTACGTTCCCGAGGCGAACGCCGCGGCGCTCGCCGAGGCCATCCCGGATGCCAAGTTGCGCGTCCTCGACGACGCCGGACACCTGGTCTTCATCGAGCGGTTCGCCGACGTCAACAGGGAGGTAGTCACCTTCCTCAAGCCCCGCAGACCGCGGAAGCGAAGGGAGCCGCAGCGGACGCCGGGGGAGGCCCTCAGGGCGCGATGCCGGGACGCGTCGCGGAAGGTTCGCCGCTGGGTCGAGAGGGTGGGAGGCAGGATACGCTAAGGTCATTCGTCATCTCGTCGGGCCTGCTAGGAATCCGGGCCAAACGGGTAAACTGATCAACAGAGCGCGAACGGACGGTCGAACAGGCCCGAGGAGGACATGAGCGATGAGCGATGAGAGAACGCGTGACGGTGGTAGTGCGGGCACTCCGATGGCGCCCTTCGACCTCTGGACCCAGTGGCTCAGGGCCTCCGTGGGCGAGGTGACGGCGCCCCCTGGGGCGAGCGTGCCCTGGCTCGCCTCGCCAGGCGTCTCTACCGGCGATGAGGTCGACCAGCTGCCCGAGGGGGCCGTAAGGCAAGATCCGCTGCTCTCGACGGTGGAGAAGCTGTGGGACGCCAACCCTCTGCAGAACGTGTTGCCGATCAACTGGCTCGAGATCGCAAGGTCCCTCCAGACACTCTGGGCGCGCGAGATGAGCGACCCCGTGCGCGCCACGCAGCGGGCGACGGAGTACAACCGGCGCCTCTTCGAGATGACGATGGAGATCTGGGGCGACGCGGCGGCTCGCTTCTGGGGCCTGCCGGGGCAGGAGAAGGAAGAAGAGGAGGGCAAGAAGCCCGACAAGCGCTTCACCGACCCCGAATGGGAGAACAATCCCTACTACCAGACGCTCAAGGAGTCGTACCTGCTCGCCTCGGAGTACCTCCTCGCGGAGGCTGACGAGACCGACGGGCACGACCCCGAGGAGCAGCGGCGTCTCAGGTTCCACCTCAAGCAATTCGTGGACGCCATGGCCCCGGTCAACTTCCTGCTCAGCAACCCCGCCGCTCTGCGGCGCATCGCGGAGACCGGGGGGACGAGCCTCGCCGAGGGTGCCCGCAACCTCCTCGCTGACCTCAGGGAGGGGCGCCTCAGCATGACCGACACCACGGCCTTCGAGCTGGGCGAGAACATCGCGGTGACGCCGGGCAAGGTCGTCTTCCGCAACGAGCTCATCGAGCTCATCCAGTACGAGCCGAAGACCGAGCAGGTCTACGAGGTGCCGATCCTCTTTATTCCGCCCTGGATCAACAAGTACTACATCCTCGATCTGCGCCCCCAGAACAGCATGGTCAACTACCTCCTGGAGCAGGGCTTCCAGGTGTTCATGATCTCCTGGAAGAACCCTGATTCCTCGATGGAGGACATCAAGTTCGAGGACTACATGACCGAGGGCCCTTTGGCCGCAGCCGAGGTCGTCAAGGACATAACCGGGTCGGAGAAGATCAACCCTGTCGGCTACTGCGTCGGTGGGACGCTCCTCGCGATCATGCTGGCCTGGCTTACCGCCGGAGACGACGAGAACCCCTTCCAGGCCTCGACGTTCATGGTCGCCTTGCAGGACTTCGCAGACGTCGGCGAGACCGCCGTGTTCATAGATGAGCCCCAGGTAGAGTTCATGGAGCAGCAGATGATGGAGCGGGGTTATCTGGATAACCGCAAGATGGCCAACATGTTCAATTTGCTCCGCTCGAACGACCTGATCTGGTCCAACGTCGTCAACAACTACCTCCTCGGTCAGAAGCCGCC
>DASZKL010000055.1:0-2218 GCA_035947015.1 Rubrobacteraceae bacterium | reverse complement strand
GCTCTACGATCTCGCCGGTCGCTTCGGGCTACCGATTGTTACGCTGGTTGACACCCCTGGGGCGTTCGCGGGTCGTGGGGGCGAAGAGCGGGGGCAGGCGTGGGCGATCTCGGCCGACCTCATGGCGCTGGCGCGGGCCCCCGTGCCGGTCATAGCCGTGATCATCGGTGAGGGTGGCTCGGGCGGCGCGCTAGCGATGTGCATCGCGGACTACGTGGGGATGCTCGAGAACTCCTACCTCTCGGTGATCGCACCCGAGGCGTGCGCCTCGATCATCTTCCGGGACTCGAGCCGCGCCGCCGAGGCCGCCGACGCGCTGAAGCTCACGGCCATGGACCTGAAACAGCACGCGATTTCAGACGAGGTCCTCCCCGAGCCTTTGGGGGGAGCCCACAAGGAGCCACAAGCCGCTATCGCGGCCGTCGGCGAGACCCTTGACCGCGTGATCTCGGGCCTCTCGGAAGTAGACCCCCGCACCCTCCTCGAGGCTCGCTACGAGCGCTACCGCCGCATCGGGGCGCACGTCGCGGACGGAGAGAACGCATACTAGAGGCGCTCCGTCGAGGAGAACCTCACCCCTTCAACGCCAGCACCAGCGAAACCACGGCCGCCGCCAGCGTGGCCATCGCGAAGACCAGCGCGACCTTCGGTCCGGAGAACACGAGGCTCGCGTAGGTCGCCCCCAGCAGCACCAGGACGCCAGCGTAGGCGACCATCCACGCCGGTGAGCGCACCCTCTGCAGCCCGGATGGTGAGCTTCTCTGATCCCTAGCCGAAGAAGGTCTCTGCGGCCTGGTACAACTCGTGTGGGACGATCTTGGTCTCGGCGGTCGCCTCGTCCAAAGATACGGTGACTATCTCGTTGCCGCGCAGCGCGACCATCTGGCCCCACTCGCCGTTCTTGATGGCCTCGGCTGCCCTCAGGCCGTAGCGCGTCGAGAGGATGCGGTCGAAGGCGGTAGGGGTGCCTCCACGCTGCAGATGCCCGAGGACGACGTGGCGGGTGTCTATGCCGGTGCGCTCCTTGATCTCTCCTGCCAGGGTTTCGCCGATACCGCCGAGCCTGACGTGGCCGAACTCGTCGCGCTCGGCGTCCTGAGTTATGAACTCCTCGCCAAGGACCACGCCCTCGCTAACGGCGACGATGCCCCACCGCTCCCCCTTCTCGGCGCGCTTCTTGAAGAGGTCGGTGATGGCCTCGATGTCGGGCTCTACCTCGGGGATCAGGGTGACGTTCGCGGCGGAGGCGACGCCGGCGCCCCAGGTGATCCAACCCGCATGCCTCCCCATGACCTCGACGACGATGATCCTCTCGTGGCTCTTGGCCGTGGTCCGGATCCTGTCTATCGCTTCGGTTGCTATCGAGACGGCCGTGTCGTAGCCGAAGGTCGTGTCGGTAGCCGATAGGTCGTTGTCTATGGTCTTGGGGCACCCCACGATCTGCACCCCGAAGTCGTCGTAGAGGCGCTTCGCGACCCCCAGAGTGTCGTCGCCGCCGATGGCGACGAGCGCGTCTATGCCGAACTCGCGCAAGTTGTTCACTACCTTCTCGGCGTCGCCCTCGTTCTTGTACGGGTTGGTGCGGGAGGAGAGGAGGATCGTGCCTCCCTCTTGCAGGATGTAGCGGACGTCGTCCACGGTGAGGGCCTCCACGGAGTCTGACTCGGGGTCCAGGAGCCCCTTCCAGCCGCGCTTGATGCCGGCGATCTCGTATCCGTAGTCCTCGATGCAGCGCGTGGTGACGGCCCGGATCACGCCGTTCAGACCCGGCGCGTCCCCGCCCCCCGTGAGCATCCCGACCCTGCGCAGCTCGGCCATCTTCTCGCCTCCTTTTCCGCGATCGTCGAAAGGTTCAGTCTAGCCTCTTGGTCATCGCCTTTCAGCCTAGGGCTCTGATCACCGATCCCTGATGCTCTACGACCGCTCGCCGGCCTGCTCGAACCTGTCCAGCACCAGCTCGAAGGGAACCGGTTCAATCCTTGTGATGCCACGGAAGGGGTAGTCGAGGGCGTAGATCGTGAAGAGCACCAGGCTGATGATCGCCGCCAACGACGCGATCATGAGCCTGTGCGACCTCGTGTTCTCCAGGCCGAAAAGGTAGGTGAAGCCAACAACGATCATCCCGCCGACCACGAGTACGAACCAGAGGACGCGAGGTATCCCTCCGCCGGCTTCGAAGAGGCGAAGCCTCCGCTCGTCCACCAGATTATGGATGAGG
>DASZKL010000054.1:0-11177 GCA_035947015.1 Rubrobacteraceae bacterium | reverse complement strand
CTTCGAGTGCTTGATCGACCCTGCGCACGTCCTCGGGACCAACGACGTTCTCCTCCTTGGGCATCGCCACGTCGCCCATAACGCGGTATAGAAGTCGCTGAAGTTCGAGCAGCGATTCTTTGACCTCCCCGTCATCGGCCTCTGCACGGGCCAGTCCAAGGGAAGCGCTGGCCTCGTCTACCTCGCCGAGGAGAGCAATGCGCACGTCGTTCTTCGGCAGCCGGCCTGCCCCGAGTAGCGTCGTCGTCCCATCGTCACCCCGGCGGGTCGAAACCGGGGGGTTGGTCTCGCTCATGGATGTCTCCCTGCACCAGGACCGAAAACTACCCCGACACCATAGTCCGGAACGTCTTGCCGCACAAGTCCAGCGACTACTAGTTTGTGCTCACGTAATTCTCTATGATCGGTCACAGCAAGGTCTCCAGCGGCCTGAGGGTCCACCCGACAACCCGTCCATCAAGAGCGATTGCTCGGTGCTCAGATGGCGGGCGTTGCGCGGTGCTGGTGGTGTGCGGACCGAAGGTGCAGGCCGGGGCGTTGGTGAGGCCGCCCGAGCCGAAGATAGACTCTCATGCACAGGAGCGACTCAGGCAGGGTAGCCGCATTCGGCGGTAGCCGCTATCGTGTGTGTGGAAAGGGGTGCACCGAGGAAAGGGATGGAGGAGATGAGCTTCGAATCATCACCATGGCCTCGCTCTTCGGCCAGCGCGGCGGGGCAGGCCGCGTCGCGTACGGCGCCTCCAAGGGCGGAGTCAGGCGGCGCGATCGCTTAGGTGAGATCGGGGAGCGAAAGGAGCCCACGACCGGATGAACACCATGGACCTTTTCAGGCTCGACGGCAAGACGGCAATCGTAACCGGCGGAGGGAGGGGTCTGGGCAGGTACATGGCCGAGGCTCTCTCCGACGCCGGGGCCAACGTCGCCCTCTGCTCCCGCAAGATAGAGCCGCTTGAGGAGGTGCGCGACGAGATCGAAGCCCGCGGTGGCCGCGCGCTCGCCTATTCGTGCGACGTGACCTTGCAGGAGGACGTGGAGAGGATCGTCTCGGCTACCGAGGAGGCTTTCGGAAGCCTTGACGTGCTCGTCAACAATTCGGGGGCGACGTGGGGGGCGCCGCCCACGGAGATGCCCCTGGAGAAATTCGACAGGGTGATCTCGGTCAACGTGCGCGGGACGTTCCTCATGTCCCAGGCCGTGGGGCGGCGCATGATCGAGCGCGAAAGCGGGGGCACGATCGTCAACGTCGCCTCCATCGCAGCCCTCGTAGGCGGCAACCCGGACTACATGCAGACCGTGGGCTACAACTCCAGCAAGGGGGCCGTCATCTCTATGACACGGGATCTCGCGACGAGCTGGGCGAAGCACAACATCACGGTGAACGCCGTCGCCCCCGGCTGGTTCCCCACGCGCATGAGCGGGGGCCTTATCGAGGAGTTCGAGGAGAGGATGCTAAAGGATATCCCCCTGGGGCGCTTCGGCAACCCCGAGGACCTCAAAGGGGTCATCGTCTTCCTCGCCTCGCCTGCCGCAGCCTACCTAACCGGGCAGACGATCGTCGTGGACGGCGGCGCCACGGTCTGGTAGGCCGCTAACGCCCTCGAACTCGTTGTGGAGCTGTCCTCTCACGGCGCCGTTCGGGAATGCCCTGTTGTGTACGTTGTCGCGGTACCATGTCGCACCCCTGAGAAGAGCCATCGCTCGGTGCCTCCGGTTCCGTTGATACCGGGTCGGCATCTGTGGTGGTGCCTCTGTGAATATTTGTGCCGCGGTAGCCCGCCCTGTATTGGATACGGTGAGCGCCGTGTAACAGATCTGCTCTTTGACGGGCATAAGATCGAGCCTTGCCCTCCCGCTGCCGTCAGGGTCACCGGGCACCTCTAACGCTCCCGTGAGGTTGGCCCTGAAAATCGTCCCGGCGAACGCCGCGCCGCCAAAGACCATGACGGTGACCAGCGGGGCGCCTCGAGCGATGTTCTGCGGCTCGGGGAGTAGAGATCCAACGTCTCCATCTTGTTGGCGTAGAATTACCATCCTCATAAGGGTGCCGACCTCAGCGTGGAGAGTGGTCTCATGCCGGAAGTAAGGATCATAGGCGGCGGGTTAGCCGGGAGCGAGGCCGCCTGGCAGGCTGCAGAATTGGGCTGCTCGGTGGAGCTGTGGGAGATGCGGCCCACGAAGCAGACCCCCGCCCACCACACCGACTCTTTCGCCGAACTCGTCTGCTCCAACTCGCTTGGGAATCTTTCTCTGGAAACTGCTTCGGGCCTGCTGAAGGAGGAGCTGAGGCGCCTCGGTTCGGTCATCCTGCGCTGCGCCGACGCGAACGCGGTCCCGGCGGGAGGGGCTCTCGGGGTCGCGAGGGATGACTTCGCGCGGGCGGTCACGGAGGTCGTGCGCGCCCACCCGAACATAAACGTACTCAGAGAAGAGGCAACCGAGATCCCCGAAGGTCCTACGGTCATCGCTACGGGTCCGCTCACCTCGGACGCCTTGGTTGAGGAGATAGAGGCGCTCTCGGGGGAGACGCTCTACTTCTACGACGCGGCCTCCCCGATCATCCACCGCGACTCGCTAGACGAGCGCGTGATCTACCGCGCCTCCCGCTACGGCAAAGGCGAGGCCGCTTACCTGAACTGTCCCATGACCGAGGAGCAGTACTACGCTTTCGTCGAGGATCTCGCGACAGCCGAGCTCTCCCCCATAAAGAACTTCGAGGAGGACATGTACTTCGAGGGCTGCCTCCCCGTCGAGACCATAGCCCGCCGCGGCCCGGACACCTTGCGTTTCGGCCCGATGAAGCCCGTCGGCCTCCCCGACCCCAGGAACGGCCACGAGTCCTTCGCCGTCGTACAGCTCCGGCAGGACGACGCCGAGGGCCGGCTCTTCAACATCGTCGGCTTCCAGACCCGTCTAAGGTGGGGCGAGCAGCGGCGCGTCTTCCGCACGATACCGGGCCTCGAGGGAGCAGACTTCGCCCGCATGGGTGTCATGCACCGCAACACGTATCTGCCGTCGAACCGGATGCTGGAGGCGACGATGCGGATCAGGGGAGACCTCAGCGAGAAGCCCCTGTTCTTCGCCGGCCAGCTGACCGGCGTCGAGGGCTACGTCGAGAGCACCGCGATGGGCCTCATCGCAGGCACCAACGCCGCGCGTCTCGCGCGAGGCGAGGAGCCCATAACCATGCCGAGCGCCACGATGGTGGGCGCCCTGGCTCACTACATCACAACCAAAGAGGGGACGCTCCAGCCTATAAACTCCAACTGGGGTCTCGTCCCTGCCGCCCCGAAGAGGGAGAACGGCCGCCGCCTCGGCAAACCCGAGCGAAGGCGGCGCCAGGCCCAGATGGCCCTTGAGGTGCTGGAGGAGTTCACGGGGACCAGGGTCTGACCGGAGGCCCCGAACAGAACTACAGCTTCGCCGCGGCCTCGGTCTGGAGGGTTGCCTCCAGGATCGTCTCGACCAGGCTCTCGAAGGTGATGCCGGCGGCCTCGGCGGCGAGTGGGAAGGTGGAGGTCTCGGTGAAACCGGGGACGGTCTTGACGTCGAGGACCTGGGGTATGCCGTCCTCGAGGATCGTATCGACCCGGGCGAAGCCCGAGCAGCCTAGAATATCGTAGACCTTCAGGGCCGTCTCCTCGAGGCGGGCTGCGGCCTCGGGCGGTATCTCGGCCGGGATTGCGAAGTCCGTGGCTCCAGGCGTGTACTTGGCTTGAAAGTTGTATGTGCCCTCGCGGGGGCGAATCTCCACGAGCCCCAGCGCTCTGGGCTCCTCGCCGGCTGGCTCCAGAATGGGGACTGAGACCTCGGTTCCTTCGACCCAGCGTTCCAGCAGTATCTTGGCGTCGTAGCCGAAGGCCTCATAGACGGCGTCTAGCAAGCCGTCCGGCTCCTCGACCCGCGAGAGCCCGAAGCTAGACCCCTCCCGCGCGGGTTTGACGACGAGCGGGTACCCCAAGGAGTCCGCCGCCGTATCCAGGGCGGCGGCCGCGCCCATCTCGTTCATCGCGCGCCGGAAGAAGGTCCTGAAGGGCGGGGTCGGGATACCCGCGGCCCAGACGGCCCGCTTGGCGTAGTCCTTGTCCATGCAGCGGATGCTCGAGAGCGGTCCGCTCCCGGTGTACGGTATGCCCAACGTCTCGAGGAGCGTCTGTACGGTCCCGTCCTCTCCGCCGGGCCCGTGCAGGCAGATAAAGGCCGCCTCCGGCGCCAGCTCCATGAGAGCCTCGGTTGTGGAGTCTTCTATGTCCAGTGGATGCACCTCGTGTCCGAGGCGCTCGAGGGCGTGCTGAACCCTGCCCCCTGTAGTAAGGGAGATGTCGCGCTCCATAGAGGTTCCCCCGCGCAGGACGACCAGACGTGCCAAGACCATGACCCCTTACCCGTCCGTGCCGACGGAAGAGCGGGAGGCGCTGCGGCGCGAGGCTCTCTGGGAGCCGCGCTCCAGGTCGCTGCGGAGCTCCATGCGCTCGCGGATGACCTCGGAGAGCAGCTCTATGCCGCGCCGGATCCTCTCGGGCTCTACGAACGAGAAGTTCAACCTCATGTGATTCTTGCCCGCCCCACCGGCGTAGAAGCCCTCGCCCGGCACGTAGGCGACGTTGCGCGCGATGGCCCGCGGAAGCATGGCCGTCGCGTCGAGGTACGACGGCAGGGTCGCCCACACGAAGAGCCCGCCCTCGGGGTGCGTCCAGTGGACCTCCTTCGGCATGAACTCGGCCAACGAGTCGAGCATCGCGTCGCGGCGCTCCTTGTATATGGAGGTGAGGCGCCTGACGTAGGCGCGCCAGTCGGCGTTCTGGAAGTAGGAGCAGATCATCATCTGCGAGAGGTTCGAGGAGCAGAGATCAGCCCCCTGCTTGCCTACGTTTATCTTGTGCAGTATCCCCGGTTGGGCTTGAACCCAGCCGAGCCTTACGCCGGGAGCGAATATCTTGGAGAACGTTCCCAGGTAGACCACCCTGTCGACGACCCCCTCTTCCTCCTGCTCAAGCGCCGCGAGGGTGGGAAGGGGCTCGCCCTCGAAGCGGAGCATCCCGTAGGGGTTGTCCTCGACGACTACGAGGTCGAACTCGCGTGCTATCTCCAGAAGCTCCCTGCGGCGTTCGGTCACGAGGGTAACCCCCGCGGGGTTCTGGAAGTTGGGGACGGTGTAGATGAACTTGACGTGGAGGCCCTGTTTGCGGGCTTTGGTGAGGGTCTCGCGGGCGGCTACGGGGATGATGCCGGCCCGGTCCATGGGGACATGGGCGATGCGCGGGCGGTAAGCGGCGAAGGCGTTAAGGGCTCCGGCGTAGGTGGGACCCTCGCAGAGTATAGCGTCGCCCTCGTCGAGAAAGACCTTGGCGATCAGGTCGAGGCCCTGCTGGGCTCCGGTGGTGACGAAGACGTCCTCTTGCCGGGCCGGTGTGCCCTCGGCGGCCATCACGTCCACTATGACGTCCTTTACGGGCTCGAGGCCCGAGGTGGGACCGTACTGCAGCGCCTGGGCGGCGTCGGCGGAGATCTTCTGCGAGATCTCGCGGAACGCCTCTTCGCCGAAGGCACTCGTGTCAGGGAAGCCGCCGGCGAGCGAGATGATGCCGGGCCGGGACAGGGTGGCCATGAGGTCGCGCGTGGCGGCGGTTTTCATACCCTTGACCCTGCCAGCGTAGAGGAAGTCGAAGCGGTCGAGGTCTACGAGCGGCACGCTTATCTCTCCTCGTTCACGAAGGTTTCGACGTTCTCCCAGCCAAGCCTCTCGTGCAAGGTGTTCCAGAGTTCGGAGGCCATCTCAAAGCGGCTGGTGCTGCAGCGCCTGCCCCGGATCGAGAGGCATTTGAGGTTGTCGTCGTAGGCTGCGAGGGCCCCTTCGTCCGCGACGGCCCCGATCGCGTACGCCTGCTCGACGAGCCCGTCTCCATCGAGGCACGCCCCTATCCTGGCGATGAGATCCGGCCCGATCACCGGGGCAAAGTGGTAGCCTGTGGTCACCGCGAGGAGCCCCCCTGGGCGGAGCACTAGGTCGTACTCGAGGTCAGGGTCCTCGCCGCACCGAACCCCTTCGAGGATGGTGGCGAAGGAGTGATCCTCGGCGAAAGCCCTGAGCTGGTCTTTGAGGAGATCCAGCTCCTCCAGCTCGGCCCTCTCGGGCTCCTCTGAGGCCGGGACGCTCGCGAGGAGGTGATCCCAGACCCCCTTCGGGAAGACTACGCTCAGGACGCCGGAGTTGGCCGAGAGGCGTACCTTTCCCCCCTGCACCTCCACTCCATCGAGGCTCTCCACCCTCACTTCTTGCATGGGGGCGACTGTATCATAACTAGCACATCGGTTGTAGACTTCCGGGCGATGAGGGCCGTCTTCGTGACCACGAACGAGCACAAGCGTCGCGAGGTAGAGGCGATACTGGGCATCGAGCTCGAGCGCGCCGCCCCTGACGTCCCCGAGGTACAGGCCCTCGACTTCGCCGAGGTAGCCGCCCGCAAGGCCATCGACGCCTACGAGGCTCTCGGCGCGCCCCCGCGTCCGGTCCTCGTCGAGGACTCGGGGCTCGTGATCTGGGCCTGGAACGGGCTGCCAGGGGCGCTGACGAAGTGGTTCCTCTCGAGCGTCGGCTACGGGGGCATCTTGAGGATGCTCCGCGGCGAGGACAGGCGAGCGCGCGCCGTCTGCGCGGTGGCGGTCGCGGATAACAGGGGGCAGGTAAGGGTGTTTCAAGGCGAGGTCAGGGGTGAGATCTCGCCCGAGCCCAGGGGCGAAGGCGGTTTCGGGTGGGACCCGATCTTCGTGCCCGAGGGGAGCGAGCTCACCTACGCCCAGATGGGAGAGGCCAAGAACGAGGACTCCCACAGGGCGAGGGCCTTCCGGCAGGTTCGCGGGTGGTTTGAGGAGTTGAGTGGGAAAGAGATTTGATCGTGCATATATGGCGGTGATTCGGGTAATAAGGCTTGCGTGGGAGCGGGCGAAGAGTGGTATTCTGTCCGCTACCCACAGGTTCGTACCGCGGAAAGGGAAGGGGCCGTCTATGTCGGCAGAGAACGAGAACTCCGAGAATGGGGACGTAGAGACCCGCGAGGACGGCGCGGTGGCTACTGACACCGATCTTCTCGTGGACCTGTACCGCGAGATGGTGCTGATCCGTGCCTTCGAGGAGGCGTGCCAGAGGGGTTTCCGTCAGGGCAAGATCGGGGGCTACCTCCACGTCTACACCGGACAGGAGGCCGTGGCAACCGGCTTCATACAGGCCTTCAAGGAAGGCGACAAGGTGATAACCGCCTACCGCGATCACGCGCACGCCCTGCTTTTGGGGTCCGACCCCAACGAGGTAATGGCCGAGCTCTACGGCAGGGGTACCGGGATAGTCAAGGGGAAGGGCGGCTCGATGCACCTCTTCGACGTCGAGCGCGGCCTCATGGGCGGCTACGGCATCGTCGGCGGGCACATACCCCTTGGGGTCGGCCTCGCCTACGCGATGAGGTACCACGAGACCGACAACATCTGCCAGCTCTACCTTGGGGACGGCGCGATCAGCACGGGGGCCTTCCACGAGTCGGCGAACCTGGCGGGCCTGTGGGGCAAGGACGGGATGTGCCCATGCCTCTTTATCGTGGAGAACAACCAGTACGGGATGGGCACGAGCGTCGAGCGCACCACGGCCATGACCGACCTCGCAGCCAAGTTCAACGCCTACGGCATAGAGAACGAGAAGGTCGACGGGATGGACCTCGAGGCGGTCATCGAGTGCGCCGAGAGGGTGGCCGAGCAGGTCAGGGAGAGCGGCAGGCCTTACGCCGTCGAGGCCCTGACCTACAGGACCGCCCCCCACGGCGCCGCCGACTTCTTCGAGAAGTACCGCACCAAGGAGGAGATCGAGGAATGGCGCCAGCGCGACCCGATCGGGCTCCTCGAGAAGAAGCTCCTCGAGAACGGCGCTATCGACGAGGATAAGGTCGAGGAGATCAGGGGCGAGGCCAAAGAGAGGATAAACGAGGCCGTCAAGTTCGCCGACGAGAGCGAGCAACCCCCCATAGAAGAGCTCTACACCGACGTCTACGCCGGCGCCGACGAGTATATGGGGGAGGATTCGCCAGAGAGCAGCGATGGCAGGGCGCACGCAGAGGCGGCCGAAGAAGAGGCCGAGGCCTCCACGGAGGAAGAGGAGCCTGCAGAGAACGGCCAGGCGCAGGAGGCCGAGGAAGAAGAGGAGGAGGAGGAGTAACTCATGGCCGAGACGAAGACCTACCGCGAGGCCCTGCGCGAGGCCATGGTCATGGAGATGGACCGCGACGAGAACGTCGTCTTGATGGGCGAGGACATCGGCGTCTACGGCGGGACCCACCTCATTACCGACGGTCTCATCGACCAGTACGGCCTCAAAAGGGTCATAGATACCCCCATCTCCGAGCTTGGCTTCACAGGGGCTGCCGCCGGCATGGCGATGATGGGCATGAGGCCCATCGTCGAGATGATGACCTGGAACTTCTCGTTCTTGGCGACAGACCAGATCATCCAGAACGCGGCCAAGGTGCGCTACTTCTCCGGCGGGCAGGTGAAGGTGCCGATGGTGATCCGCGGCCCAAACGGCGGCGGCGTGCAGCTATCGGCCCAGCACACCCACTCCATGGAGAACCTCTACGGCCATTACCCTGGGCTCAAGGTAGTCGCCCCCGTCACGCCAAACGACGTCAAGGGCCTGATGCTAACCGCCGTCCGCGACGACAACTGCGTGATCTTCTTGGAGGCCGGCGCGCTCTACGGTACGAAGGGCGAGGTCGAGGAGGGCGACAACGCCATCCCCTTCGGCAAAGCCCGCATAGCCCGCGAGGGCTCGGACGTAACGCTCGTCGCTTACGGCCGGCAGGTGAACCTCTGTTTGCGCGCAGCCGACACTCTAGCCGAAGAGGAGGGCGTGGACGCGGAAGTCATAGACCTGCGCTCCATCCGGCCCTTCGATGAGGACACCATCGTCGAGTCTGTCGAGAAGACGCACCGGGCCGTGGCGGTGCAGGAGCAGTGGCGTTGGTTCGGGGTCGCCAGCGAGGTAGCGGCGATCATCCAGGACAGAGCCTTCGATTACCTGGACGCCCCCGTAGAGAGGGTAAGCGGGGCAGAGGTGCCGGCGCCCTACGCGCGAAACCTGGAGCTGGCGGCCTTCCCGAGCGAGCAGCAGGTAGCGAACGCGGCCCGTCGGGTTCTTTACATGGAGGAGAAGTAAAGTGCCGGAAGTGATAATGCCCAAGATGGGCGACGCTATGGAGGAGGGCACCCTCGTCAAGTGGCTCAAGAGCGAGGGTGACGAGGTTTCAGAGGGCGACGCGATAGCCGAGATCGAGACCGACAAGGTCACGCTGGAGCTCGAGGCCGAGAACGCCGGCACCCTCGCGCAGCTCATCGCCGACGAGGGTCAGGATATCCCGGTCGGCGAGGCGATAGCCTTTATACAGGGTGAGGGCGAGGAGGTGCCCGAGCGCGACGGCAAGGCGCAGGAGTCCGAGGAGGCCGAGGGCGCAGAGGAAGAAGGCGGCGACGGTCAGGCTCAAGCCGCGACCGCCACGGAGGCGCCTGAGGAGGCCGCCGAGGAGGAGCCAACCACCGACGGCCGGGCAGACGGACGCTTCCGGGCCTCGCCCATAGTGCGACGCCTGGCCCAGGAGAACGACCTCGACCTCTCCAAGATAGAGGGCACGGGGCCAGCCGGCCGCATCGTCGAGCGGGACGTCAGGGCCGCCATGGAGAGGGGCGATGCCCAGGCCGACGGCCAGCAGGCCGCGGAGGCCCCCGAGGCCGCCCCGGAGCCCGCACCCGCTGCCGCCGCGCCAGCACCCACCGGGGCACCGGGGACCGAGATCAAGGAGATGCCCCGGATGCAGCGGGTCATCGCCGAGCGTATGACCCAGGCCAAGCAGCAGATCCCCCACTTCTACGCCACAGTAGAGGTCGAGATGAACGAGCTGATGGCGCTTCGCAAGCAGCTCAACGAGCAGCTCGAGGAACAGGGAATCAAGCTCTCGATCAACGACTTCGTGATGAAGGCCTGCGCCGTGGCTCTTAAGGAGTACCCGAACCTCAACTCGCTGTGGACCTCCGAAGGAATCGAGCTACACGAGCAGGTGGACCTGGCGATGGCCGTGGCGCTGGAGGCGGGCCTGATCACACCCGTTATCAGGGACGCAGCAAACAAGACCCTCTCGGCTATCTCGGCAGCCTCCAAGGATCTCGCCAAGCGCGCCCGCGAGGGAGGACTCAAGCCCGAGGAGTACCAGGGCGGCACCTTCACCGTCTCCAATATGGGCATGTTCGGCGTCGAGAGCTTCGCCGCCATCATTAACCCGCCGCAGGCTGCCATTGTGGGTGTCAGCAGCATCATGCAGCGCGCCATCTTTAAGGACGAGGAGGTAGTCCCGGTGAGCCTCATGAAGCTCACGCTCTCCGCAGACCACCGCATCGCCAACGGCGCCGAGGGAGCCCAGTACATGGCCGAGGTCAAGCGCCTGCTCGAGCACCCGATGACGCTAGTGGTCTAGAGAGATCGGCTGGTGAGCGAGGCGTTCGGGACCGCTTTGTGAGCCCCCCTCTCGGCTAGCCGGTCATCTTCGCGACGCGGCTTGCGGGGCGGGAGACCCTGCCTTCGAGGTAGCCCTTGGCGACCATGGTAATGAGCTGGTAGACGGCGTCCTCGCGGGGCGAGAGGGGTCCCCTGCGGTAGCCGCGCGAGGAGACGCCCCGCTGGACTGACTCGCAAGCCCGCCAGTCCTGGCCATTGGTTAGGTCCCAGAACTCGCTGGCATACGAAGGGTCGAAGCCCTCCGTCCCTACCGCCTCGCGGCTGAAGAGCCACTCGCACTCGACGCGGGTCAGGTCGGGGGCGAGGGGTTGCAGGCGGTGGGTCAAGACGTAGTCGGGGTGGAGGCTTATCAGGAGGTTCGGGAAGAGCTGAAAGTAGTAGACCGTGCGGTCCTGTCCTTCCGCGAGGTGGGGGAGGTTGGGAGCGTAGCTCCTGCCGTCGAGCGACATGGTCTCGACGCCCTCGTAGAGGTCCATGGGGCCCCCGATCCAGGCACCCTCCGGCTCCATGTTGTTCCCACCGCTGGTCGGCGGGCTGATCTCGCAGAGCTCGGGGTGGATGGAGGAACAGTGGTAGCACTCGTGGTAGTTCTCGGCCAGGATCTTCCAGTTGGCCAACACCTCGTAGTCGCGGC